>JAZABE010000401.1:0-7770 GCA_036137535.1 Planctomycetota bacterium
CATTGGGCAGATCATCGATGGTGTAGCCGCATTCGGGATGGGTTTTCAGGGGGAGGATCTGGCTGTTAACGCGAAAACAACCGATGTGATTGTCGGCACAAAACTTTAAGGAGGCCAGTAAGGCCTCCGTGTTGGACAAGCAGAGGTTGGACAGTTTGACCAATGCATCGGACCGGTTCATTTTGCGGTTAGCGGTCGCCGTCGTTGTGCGGAACTTAATTGGCTGGTCCCGGAACATGCAGCAGAGTCCCAGGCGAATCCTGTCGGGCATACCGAGAATTTCCAATTCTTGTAAAACGTTGTACTGGGAACGAGAGGTTCTGAAACCCGGGGATCAACAACCGTGATTCTTGATTGCTGAGATCACCGACGGAAACAATTGAGTGCCGTCCGGCTGCTAGAGACCTGCCTGTTTTCCCCTGGGGTATTTTATTGTGCCCCATTCTTTTTTCAAGGGTCGATCTGGTGAGCGTTTTTCGGTAATGAAACGAGTTCCCGGATCCAGAACGCCTTGGAATAAATCCTGTGAGCTCGGGCCCTTGCTTTTGACGACCCTCCAGAATCCTTGCCGGTGTTGCTGATCTCTCAAATTATTTAGCTGCCGTGTGAAACGGTCGCCGGCGTCTAGTTGGGGCGAAATTACAAGCATTCGGTAGACAGTCGATCCTGACAAGTTTCGATGAAATTCCCGTTGGGTCTTCAGGCCACTTTATCGCGAAGGAGTTCGACGGTGTCGGGTTGTCAATCGGGTTTTCGGGCAACATCCAGATTTGAACTTCCAGGATCCAACGCACGCTCCCAACCTCCATAAACGGGGTTGGGGAGAAGGATCCAACGGGAACGGAGTAAGGCTCTCTGGGTAGCCATGCGATTCCTGTCGTTTTGATTGTCGGTGTCCATTCCGCTGCAGACGTCGGCCAGGTTGTCACCGATCAATAGCAGAATTCGGTGTTGGCTGGCCACAGATTTTCGACGTGAAACCTTGTCCCCAGCTCGATCCAGATCATCATTGCGGGTCAGCAGGTGCGCTGCGTCGACCGGAAAACCCAGAGCTTCCAGGTTGTTGAGAGTTGCCGCGCGCACCGTGTCTCGACGGTTGGTGATGTAGAAAATGGCAACCCCCATTTTTTTTGCCGCCTGGATAAACTCGAGCGCCCCGGGAACCGCACGCGCTTTTTCCTCTTGCGCCCAGGCGTTCCAGCTTTCCAGGTTGTAGGTCGTTCCATCCAAAACATTTCTGGCATTAAATGCGGAGTTGTCGAGTACGGTTTCGTCGACGTCCAGAATAACCGCGGGAGTTTTTTCTTGATAATTATTTTCTTTGGCCGGGATTTCGTCCGCGCTCCATGTTTTGTCTTTTAACCCCGCTTTCAGTTGGAGCAGCGCGAACCGGTACGTTTGCTCGGTGAGGACGCGGTATTCTGCCGAGTTTTGCACCCAGAGCAAGGCGTTGAGCTTGGGGTCTTTCTGGGGGTCAGCGGTTGCGGGGTGCTGTCCCGTTGCCTCTTGGCCCAATAAAAAGACAGAAATGATGGCAAGAAATGAGAATCTCATGAATCACTCGGTGGGAGTCATGGCTGACGTGTCCTGGTAAGCATCTCGCTCGCGCGTGACCCAGTTGTAGGTCACGACTCCATCCACGATGAGGAAATTCACGTTGTAAACCTGTCCATCGTCCTCGGATTTTTCCAGGTTGTAGTATTGCCAGAATTTTTTTTCCTGGTCACCTGTCCCTTTGAAATCCGGTTCCCCGAGGACTTCGACCAGTTGAGTGATCGACATTCGGGATTCTACAAACCGGCTGTAGATTTCCTCGCTTGAATAATGTTTTTCTTTTGCCGCGGAATTCCCTGTGTCCCCTTTTGTCTGGTCACGGCATCCAATCGTAACAAAGGCCAGGAGAACCACTAGGTAAATGTTTTGAAATGAACGGAACATTTTTTTGATTTGGTTAGAGGGTAGTGATGGATCTAGTTTATCCGCACGCTGAAGGATCGCCATCCGGCAGTCCGAAAATTTTCCTGCCAGAATTTGATACAGGGATGCCTATTGACGGCGAATGCTGCCGGTACAGAGTCAATCGGTTTGAATACTTGGCGGGCGTTTTCCAGCAGGGAGCCGCCCCAAGCAAGGGGACAATTAAATCCCTGGATCTCTGCAGGCACCGTCCCCCCCGCGAGTGCCCGTTACTCTGCGAAGTTTCGCATCCAGAGCAGGGCCTTGAGCTTGGGATCGTGCAGGGGTCAACGGTTGCGGGGTGCTGTCCCGTTGGTCCTGGGCTCATACGGTTTTTGTTTAAAATGGGGACATCACGACCCTCTAGGTAGAGGCCGCAGGCGACCCATTCGCAGGTTTTAATTGACGCATCGGGTCAAGTGGCCCCGGGGTCGAATTGGGCATTTGCAACTGGAGTTGGTATTGCCTTTGAATTTGGCCTAAACTAAAGGGATGGAAAAAACCTTGATGGTTGTTTTCTGTTTCCCGCCTCACGAATCGATGTTGCAGATGTTCCGCCTCAATTGTTTTTCGGATTCTCTGACAGAAAACGTTCGACGTTGTCCAGTGCTTGCCCTGGTTTTGGGTTGGGGATTCTTGTCAGCGGGCCTTGACCTGGGAGCGGATGAACTCACGTTTGAGAACGATATCCGGCCGATTCTAAGAGCGAACTGTCTGGATTGCCACGGCGCGACGGATGATAAAGAAGGTCAGCTCGACTTGCGCCAAGTGAGACTCATGAAGATCGGGGGAGAATCGGGCGAAGCGATTGTCGAAGGCGATTCAACGAACAGCCTGTTGCTGGAGAAGGTGGTTTCTGGTGAGATGCCTCCAGGAGATCACCAGCTATCTCCCGAAGATGTTGAAACCCTTCGCAACTGGATTGACGCGGGTGCCAAAACGGCGCGTGCGGAACTCGAAACCATTCCCAGCGGCCTTGGGATTACAGAGGAGGAGCGAGCTTACTGGGCCTTTGTCCCGATTCAACGCCCCCGGCTCCCCAGTGTCAAATCTCCCGGGCGAGTTCGAAATCCGGTAGACGCGTTCCTGTTGGCGCGGATGGAGCCAAAGGGACTGGGCTTTGGAGAGGATGCAGGAAAAGCCAAGTTGATCCGGCGAGCTTACCTGGACCTGGTTGGCCTGCCGCCGAGTCCAGGCCAAGTGAATGATTTTCTCGCTGATCCTTCACCGGAAGCCTGGAACCAGGTGATCGAGAATCTGCTGGCGTCCAAGCATTATGGTGAACGTTGGGGACGGCACTGGCTTGATGTGGCTGGGTACGCTGACTCCGAGGGGAGTGATGAAAAAGATGCCATTCGTCCGTGGGCTTACAAATACCGGGACTGGGTGATCCAGGCGTTGAACGAAGACATGCCCTTCGACCAGTTTATTCAATGGCAGATCGCCGGAGACGAATTGGTGGAGTGGCCTGTGGAGAATTTATCTCAATCGGAAATTTCCAAATTAACCGCGACCGGGTTTTTGCGGATGGCGAGTGATGGAACGGTGAGGGCCAATAATGAAGAGAAGCGAAATGCTGTCGTGACCGATACAATTGAAATCGTGAGTTCCACGTTGTTGGGGCTTTCGGTGAAGTGTGCCCAGTGTCATGACCATCGCTACGATCCAATTTCTCATCAGGACTACTATCGCCTGAGAGCCGTTTTTGAGCCGGTGCTTAATTTCAAGGACTGGCGGGTTCCCAATGCTAGGCTCATTTCGCTTTATACCGATGCAGATCACGCGAAGGCCGCTGAGATTGAAAAAGAAGCGGTTGCCAAGACTGCCGAGAAAAATAAAAAACAGGCAGAGTACATGGCGTTGGCACTCGAAAGTGTTCTCGAGAATGTTGCCAAAGAGGTGCGGGAATCGTTGCGGTCCGCTTATCAAACACCGGCAAATCAAAGAACGGCCGCACAAAAAAATTTGCTGAAGAAGCATCCGAATGTGGCTTCGTTCTCGGCCGGTGTGTTGTATCAATACAATCAGGCCCATGCCGATCAGCTAAAAGCCATGGATGCTGACATCGCCAAGATTCGTTCCCGCAAACCCGTGCATGAATACTTGCGATCGGTTGCTGAATTCAAATCGAAGACCGTTCCCAAAACGCTGTTGTTTCACCGGGGCGATTACCGGCAACCCAAGTACGAGGTGAAGCCGGGGGGGTTGCAAGTTTGCGCTCCGCAGGAAAGTCCTTTTGAAATTGCAGAGGCTGACCCGGGCCTGCTGACAACCGGACGGAGATTGGCCTATGCCAAGTGGTTGACCAGTGGCCGACATCCGCTGGTGGCTCGGGTTCTGGTGAATCGGTTCTGGCTACATCACTTTGGTAAGGGGTTGGTTTCAACGCCTGAAGAATTTGGAAAGCTTGGCACGAAACCGACCCATCCAAAACTTCTGGATTGGCTGGCCGATGAATTCATGGCAAAAGGTTGGAGCTTGAAGCACCTGCATCGACTGATCCTGAAATCGACCGCCTACCAACAAGCATCCGTCCGTACGGCCCGGGCGAACGAGATTGATCAAGAGAATAACCTGTATTCGTATTTTCCCGTGCAGCGGTTGGAGGCTGAGGTGATTCGGGATTCCGTGTTGGCAATGGGGAATCGGCTCGACCGGGAAACTCAGTTTGGCAAGCCGGTATCAACCCAATCGGATGATTCCGGGCAAATTGTCGTTGCGGGAGTCCGTCAACGGCGAAGCATCTATTTGCAGGTCCGCCGTAGTCAACCGGTTTCCATGCTGGAAGCGTTTGATGCGCCAGTCATGAAAGTCAACTGTGCCTCGCGAGTGGATTCGACGGCGGCTAGCCAATCGCTGTTGTTGATGAACAGCGCGTTTGTGCTGGAATCGGCCAAAGCTTTTGCGAAACGGTTGAATGACGAAGCCTCGTTGCTCCCGGGCCAGTCATTGGATCCGTCGATCGACGAGTGGGCTCCCAAGTATGAGTTCCAGAGTCCTTGGCATTATGGATACGGGGGAGTTCAACGGAGTCAGGACTCCCAAAAGGATACGGTGGTTTTTACGCCTTACCCAGTTTTTGTGGAGGGATCCTGGAGAGGCGGATCAGCATTGCCGGATGCCAAACTGGGTTGGACCTACGTGAATGCTGGGGGCGGTCACCCGGATCAAAAGCAGGGGGCCACGATTCGCCGTTGGACGTCGCCCGTCAAAGGCCAAATCAGAATTAGCGGTCGCCTTGTTCATCATTCCGAAAATGGGGATGGAGTGAAATTGTTGGTCGTCAGTAGCCGGCAGGGCACCGTGAAAACCGAGGTCGCCAAAACCGGGGGCAAGGATTATCAGGTGACCCTGGCGGTCCAGGTGGGCGAGGTTATTGATACGGTGGTTGCGGCCGGCGCGAGTCATGAATCCGATACGTTTGCCAATGCGTTTCGCATTGAGAGCCTGCAGGGGCAGCAGGTGCTTCAAACCTGGGATTCCAAGGCTGATTTTAAAGGAACGCTCGAAGCCCGTTACTTGAAATCGCCGTTGTCCAAGCAAATCATGTATGCGTGGCAATTGGCCTACGGGCGAAATCCCAGCCGCGAGGAGTGCCAGGTTGCTAACCGGTACCTGGCCGAACAACTTGAACTTTTGAAGCAGCAAAAAGTCAAATCGCCCCTGGAGCAGGCAATGATTAATTTTTGTCAATCGATTCTGGGATCCAATGAATTTCTCTACGTTGACTAATGGTGGCAAGGACTAAGGGTGGCAAACAACCGTAACCCAACTCGCTCAGTGATAAGGGATTTCGGCAACGGCTGATCTTGGGATGGATGAAACAATGAATTACACGCGGCGACAATTTCTTTCGGAAAACGGCATGGGCCTCGGGGCACTCGCGTTGTCGACCCTGTTGCTGGAAGAGGGTGCCGAAGCGACCGAAAAGGATAAGTTGAAACCGGAGGTGTTTAGCCTGTCGTCGAAAGTGACCGATTTTCAACCAGCCGCCAAAGCGATGATTTCGCTTTTTCAACATGGCGGGCCCTCCCACATGGACCTGTTCGATCCCAAGCCGGAATTGACTCGGCTGGATGGCAAATCTTACGAGGGTGACATCGCGTTTAGCTTTATCAAGCGAGCCACCAAGAAGCTCAAGGGCACGCCTTGGAAGTTCAGTCAACACGGCCAGTCAGGGATGGAGATTTCCGAACTGCTGCCAGAAACCGCCTCGATCGTCGATGACCTTTGCCTGATCCGGTCCATGCATACCGGGGCGAACGGGCACGAGGTTTCTATTCGTTACCTGAACGCCGGGATAGCAGGAGTCACCGGTCGGCCCTCGCTGGGCAGTTGGATTACCTATGCGTTGGGTTCGGAAAGCCAGGACCTGCCGGCCTACATGGTTTTAACGGATCCTGGGGGGCACCCGGTGGATTCCAACCACAATTGGTCCAATGGCTGGATGCCGTCCTTGTTTCAGGGAACCGTTTTAAGGCCGAAAGAACCCCGGATCCTCAATCTCAATGCCCCACTTCACCTGCGGGGTCCGGTGCAGCAGCAAAACTTGTCGTTCCTGGCCAAGCTCAACCGCATGCATCTTGAAAAACATCCAGGGGAACGCGACTTGGAAGCGCGGATTGCCAGTTATGAACTGGCTGCCCGGATGCAGGAATCTGCTCGCGAGGCGCTGGACATTTCCCAGGAAACCAAGGCAACCCACACACTGTATGGTCTCGACCAGAAGGAGACCCGGGACTATGGAACGCGTTGCTTGATTGCCCGGCGATTGGTGGAGCGTGGGGTTCGGTTTGTGCAGTTGTTTCACAATGGGCAACCCTGGGATAACCACAACAACCTGACCACGACGTTGCCCGCGGCTTGCCGGAAAACGGACAAGCCATCGGCAGCGTTGGTCAAAGATTTAAAGCAACGGGGAATGTTGGATGAAGTCCTGGTTCACTGGGGAGGTGAAATTGGTCGATTGCCGGTAGTGGAAGGGGATCCGAGCAAGGGAGGCCGCGATCACAACGGGCAGGGATTCAGCACGTGGTTGGCTGGTGGTGGCATCCAGGGGGGGATGACTTATGGCAACACGGACGAAGTTGGTCACCGCGCGGTTGAAAACGTCGTGACGCCCAACGATTACCAGGCAACGGTTTTACACCAGTTTGGGGTGGACCACCAAAAATTGGAATTTGTCCAAAATGGTCAGGCCAAAAAACTGGTTGTTCGCGCCAACGCAAGGGTCCTCAAGGAAATCATTCGATAGGCGATGGGTTGGTGGGCGGTGCTGCCGGATTTCGGTAACTGGCAAGGGGCTTTATAAGCTCCGTCAATCATTGTGCTTGATTGACCCAAGTACCGACGGATAGCCGCACCCACTTTCCATCCTTGATGAATTCCATGCGATCGGCGTAGAGACGCATCGTTTGGTCTCGGTCCTTGGTGTACAGTTCGACGTATTGATTGGTCACGTTTACGGTTTGGTACCTCAAGGAAATCTTGCCATCTTTGTTAAATCTTTCTTCCCATTGGTTGATCCCGATCAAGCGAATCGTCGATTGATAGGTCTTGTTGAGCCAAGTGGTTCGACCGCGAAGTGCTTGATTGAAGGCCTTGGCTCGCGCATCGATTGTCGAAGGCCTTGTTTTCGATGCGATATTTGGTTTGTTGATTCCCACACCGGGTCGTGTTGTTTTTTGACCAAGGCCTTCCACGCCGCTGTGATGACTTCGGGAGGAGCATCGCCGGCTACGCCAAGAATTTCGTAGTGGGTACGGTCCATGGATCAGTGTTGGATTTGAAAAGGCCTGAAAGATGGATTCATTA
>JAZABE010000402.1:0-1367 GCA_036137535.1 Planctomycetota bacterium
ACCTCGACGGGGTGCTTGACCTGGATGACCTGTCTCCTGATCTTTTAGACCACCAACCACCCGAGTCCAGCGAAACTAACGCAAATTCATTTTCCGGTCCCAATCCACTGATTGGAAAAACCTGGAAAGAAATCGAAAGCTACATCATCAAAGAAACTTTGAAACTGGTGAACAACAACCGGAAAGAAACCGCAAAGATTTTAGGGATGAGCGAAAGGAGCCTTTACCGAAAAATCGATGCCATGAAAGAGCAAATTGAACTCGAGATCAGCTCTGAGGATCAACCCGAAAATTAAGTCATGGATTTAACCGAACTACCGTCCGAGCCAAAACCACGTTCCACTATCATGAAACTTCCGGCTGGCGTGGTAAATAAAATCGCTGCGGGAGAAGTCATCGAACGCCCGGCAAGTGTTGTCAAGGAATTGATGGAGAATTCAATTGATGCCGGTTCAACCCGAATCGACGTCTTGATTGAAAAAGGTGGAGTTGATCTGATCCGGATCGCTGATAACGGGTGTGGCATCCCCAGAGATGAACTGACACTTGCAATCGAGAGTCACGCGACCAGCAAGATTCGCGATGCCGACGATTTGTTCGATGTTGAAACGATGGGTTTCCGGGGTGAAGCTTTGGCCTCAATCTCCGAGGTCAGCCAATTTTTACTGCGAAGCCTTTCTGAAAAATCGGATTCAGGTTTCGAAATCACGGTCAACGGTGGTCATGTCGGCGACATTGTTCCCTGTGGCTCGCCCCAAGGAACGGTAATCGAGGTTCGAAATCTTTTTTTCAACACGCCGGTTCGTCGAAAATTTCTCAAAACCACCCAAACCGAGGTCGGCCATGTCAGTGAAGCTTTCACTCGGATCGCATTAGCTTTTCCACAACTGCATTTTACTTTAACCCATAATACTCGCAGTATTCATGACCTGCCGCCAACCAACGAGATCACGAGCCGCATTCTGGCATTTTTCGGTCCTGAAATCCACGATTCATTGATTCCCATTTCCAGTGAACACGATGGCATTCGAATCAGTGGGTTTGCCGTTGATCCGTCTCACAGCAGAAGCCACACTCGCATGCAATATCTTTTTCTCAATGGAAGGCACATTCGTGACAAGTCATTGCAGCATGCTCTGCGCGAGGCTTACCGCGGATTGCTTTTGCATGGCCGGTACCCTATCGCCTTCTTAAATCTTGAAATGCCGGCAGACCAAATTGATGTCAACGTTCATCCCGCCAAACTGGAAGTCAGGTTTCAGGAAGGCGGCCGTCTGTACAGTCAATTGTTGGGGACCTTGCGTAACCACTTTTTGACCACTGACCTGAAATCGAGAATAGACCGTCCGAATCAGGGAGTTTCAACT
>JAZABE010000403.1:0-1320 GCA_036137535.1 Planctomycetota bacterium
GGGCAAATCGTGTATGCCGTTTCGTTGTCAGCGAAAATGGAACTTCCGGGTTCTCTTCCCGGCAAGAAACGGAATTGATCAAGACAAAGCACGTCGCGTTTCGCCCCATTGACGTCAAAATGGGCCCCGACGGAGCCATCTACATCGCGGATTGGTACAACCCAATCATTCAGCATGGCGAAGTTGACTTTCGCGATCCCAGACGAGATCACGTCCATGGCAGAATTTGGCGACTGACCTACAAGGGGAGGAAAACAGTGCAGCTCCCTGAAATCGCTGCAGCACCAGTTTCCGAGTTGCTTAATTTACTCAAGTCAAATGAAGAATGGGTCAGGCTCCATGCTAAAAGAATGTTGAAAGAAAAAAAACGATCAACCGTTCACCAAGGTTTGGTTCAGTGGAATGCCAATCTGGATCCCACCGACCCTCGTTATGAGCATCACCTGCTTGAAGCTCTGTGGACCTTTCAATCCATTCGCACCGTCAATGTGAAGCTGCTGGAAACACTGCTGTCCAGCACAGACCACCGAGTGCGGGCCGCCGCAGTACGTGTCGCAGTAGAATGGCGCAACCACCTGAAAGACCTAGACGCTTTTCAGGTTTTTTCCAACCTCGTCAAAGATGATCACCCCAGGGTCAGGATTGAGGCGGTTCGAGCGCTCTCGCTCTACCAGAATGCTCAAGCGGCCACAAACAGCCTGATGGCACTTGAACGCCCTATGGATTTCAATCTGGATTTTGCATTGTGGAAGACAATCAGGCAGCTCAAAGACCAGTGGTTACCCACATTGACTGCCGGGGAATTTGATTTCAACGAAAACTTGGACCACCTGACTTTTGCGTTACGCTCGGTCGATTCGCCAACAGTCATCGAACCTTTGTTTGCACTCGCCAATCAAGAAACCACATCCCTGCAAAAAAAAGTCGAGATTTTCTCGATTATCGGTTCGCAAGGCAACTCGAAAACCCTAGGCCGCATTGCTCGATTCGCCGTCGACCTGGCGAACTCGGACCAACAAACTGCTGCTAAAATGATTCGTCAGCTTTCGATAGTATGCCGGCGAAGAAACATTCGGCCTGACTTCGCTGAACAACCAATTATTGCACTCACGGCGAGTAATGATCAAAACCTTGCCAATGCTGCCATCGAGGCGATTGGCGTCTGGAAAATACAAGGGGGTCGGCAAACACTTAACATCCTCGCCGAATCAAATTCGCTTCCTGCAATCGATGGCCTTGCTTTACTAGGTGGCCCCGAATCCAAACGGGTTTTAGTTGAAATTGCTGAATCCAAAGCGCCCTATCCTGTCCGACAACGTG
>JAZABE010000404.1:0-5598 GCA_036137535.1 Planctomycetota bacterium
GGGTTTTCCCGGGTTCAATGGTGACTTTGACTTCTGCCCTGCGTCCGGACGCCAGTTTTTTTCCACCGGAAGTTCCGTTTTTTACGTAACCGGCATTTTCATGCCAGAACTGGAAAGAATTGGCGCCAGCAGGAAGGTTCTTGATTTCAAATTCTCCCGTTTGGGAAGAAACCGCCATGTAAGGTTCGTCGCGAACAAGAACATGGGCCTTCATCCAGGCGTGGCTATTGCACGCGACATTGATTGGCCGCGACTCGGTGGCCGGCATGTCGAGGTCGACGAATTTACCAGCGGGAATGTTGGGATTGTGCGAGTTCTCGTCATTGAAAGATGTCACGTTTGCGTTATGACCGACGCTATCACTGTTTTTGACCCTAAGCTTTTGCTGAGTGGTCATGATGACGATGTGGGGTTCAAACCTGCAGTTCTTGTTGTCAAGCTCAACAAACTCTGTGACTGTGTAATTCGGATGAACCGGGATCGGCTTGGTGGGCTTTTTTAGAAAAACCACAATATTTTGGACGCCACCGTTTTTACCCACCAGTAAGGTTCGGGAATACATGGGGAGCTTGCAGGCCTGTTTGTCTTTGTCGGGAATGATTTCGGCGGGAGCCGCTGGTTTCCCCGAGGCCACAAATTTGCCCTTGAGATTACCCCATTCTTGAGCTGCAGTCATTGAGCTGAACGCAGTGAAAATTGAACAGCTTAACAATCCAGAGAATAAAACACGCTGATACATCATGGAAAAGATTTTCCTAGGTTAATATTGGTGGGGACATGCGAGAGATTTCGCAATTGCATCGCCTGCAAATTATAGACGGGAGGAGCCGTTTTGACCAGCCAAAACGGGGGTTCACCTCCCTGTGACCCGGGTTTTGTGGGTTCCGGCAACTCGACAAAAAATAGAAATCTATTGAAAAGGACATTGGACCGATTGACGAGAGGCGGTGAAACCGAAAAATCATGCCATGGACTAACCGGTATTAGGAAACAGGGAAATATGAACGTCTTGATTATTGGAAGCGGCGGACGAGAACACGCTTTGGCCTGGAAGATCCGGCAAAGCCCGGATGCCGGAGACATATTTGTCGCTCCGGGAAATGCCGGAACGGATTCCGAGTGTCGAAACGTTGAGCTTGCCGTTGACGATTTTGAAGGCTTGACGGAATTTGCCAAGAAAAATGACATTGGAGTGACCGTGGTGGGTCCTGAGGTGCCACTCTGTGGTGGGATCAGCGACGCATTTAAGGAGGAAGGCTTAAGGGTTTTCGGGCCATCCAAGGTGGCTGCCCAACTCGAAGGCAGCAAGGTGTTTTGCAAAAATACTCTGGTTCATGCGAACGTTCCGACGGCTGAATTCCAGGTTTTCAATTCAGCGTTGGAAGCGGAGCTCTATGTCAAAAACCGGTTTCCTGAAGAAGATTTTGGAGAAGCGATCTCGATGGTGGTTAAAGCGGATGGGCTTGCCGCCGGGAAAGGTGCCATCGTATGCGATTCTCGAACCGAAATTTTGGACGCAATTGATCGAATCGCACGGGTCCGTGAATTCGGTGATGCGGGTGACCAGTTGATCATCGAAGATCGTTTGCAGGGTGTCGAAGCAAGCATTCTTGCGATTACGGATGGTCGAACCATCGTAACTCTTCCTCCGGCGCAAGATCACAAAGCAGCTTACGATAATGACCGGGGCCCCAATACGGGTGGCATGGGAGCGTATAGTCCAACTCCCATGGTCGATGAAGAGTTGATGCACTGGGTCGAAGGCAACGTCTTTGTTCCTACAATTCATTCGATGAAACGGTCTCGTCAACTGTTCAGCGGGGTGCTGTACGCTGGTTTAATGTTGACCAGTCAGGGGCCGAAGGTGCTTGAGTACAATGTCCGTTTTGGGGATCCAGAATGTCAGCCGTTATTGATGCGAATGAAAACGGATCTTTTGCAAGTAATCAACGCCACGGTGGATGCCGATCTTGAGACGCTTGATGAGTTAGAGTGGGATCCCCGACCGAGTCTCTGCGTGGTGATGGCGAGTGAAGGTTACCCGGGAAGTTATGAAAAAGAAAAAGTGATCACTGGTATCTCGGAAGCGGATGAATTAGAAGATGTGAAAGTGTTTCACGCGGGAACGAAGCTGGTCGATGGCAATGTGGAAACCACCGGTGGCCGAGTTTTGGGAGTGACGGCATTGGGAGATTCGGTTTCACAAGCCAAGTTAAGGGCGTATCAGGCAGTGAAAAAAATCCGTTGGCCCGGTGCCTGGTGCCGTAAAGATATCTCTGATAAAGCCTTGATCGGACAGTTAGACGGAACGGAGTAGCCCGGATGACGAAGCGCGGATCCAACGAGGGGGGATTCGTTAGATCAACGGGGGTAAACGTCGAGGATTGAACGGGGCGTTGCCAACCCTCTATTGCCTTATTTCAGACTATTCGTCCAAAATGAAACAAACCTTCAATGGGCCGGGTGGTCCCGGTTTCAATTCACAACTCAATTCTTCGGTGCGGAGTGACGTTTTCCCCAGATTCCATTGCTAATCGATTTGATTTTGAAGAGGCTGAACCTCGAATCACCGAATTTTGGGAAATCGAGAAGTTTTTCAGGTCCCGGCCCAACCCGCTGAAAAAACCTTACGCTGTCGTGATTCCTCCTCCGAATGTTACCGGTGCACTTCACCTCGGTCATGCCTTGAACAATACGTTGCAGGATATCCAGGTTCGCCTGAAACGGATGCAGGGTTTCGAGGCTTGTTGGATCCCCGGCACGGACCACGCAGGGATCGCGACGCAGGCGGTTGTTGAAAAACGATTAAAAGAAAATCATGGTTTAACTCGCCACGACATGCCCAGACAGGAATTAGTCGATCGGATTTGGCAATGGAAAGAAGACTATGAAAAACGGATCTTGGGGCAGCTTCGACAAATGGGCTGTAGCTGCGATTGGTCCCGAACTCGTTTCACCCTGGACGAAGGTTGTTCTCAGGCTGTCCGGGAAACTTTCTTTGATTTGTTTCAGCAAAGGAAAATTTATCGGGGAAAGCGATTGGTGAATTGGGATACCGGTTTGAAAACAGCCGTTTCCGACGACGAAGTCATCCAGCAGTCGGTGACCGGGAGTTTCTGGCACCTGCGGTACCCGGTTGCCAACCCGGGGCCCGACGAGCCGAGTCATGTCACGATTGCCACGACCCGCCCAGAAACCTTGCTCGGCGATACGGCGGTCGCCGTTCATCCTGATCCCAGGTCTGCCTTGGCGAAAATCGAGCAGGAAACGCGGGAGCGGTTGGAACGAGCCAGTGAAAAAGAAAAACCGATTTACCGGGAGCAGCTGGACAATATTGAAGCTCGCCGGCGGGACAGGTTGCCCGGACTTGAGCAGTTACGGGATATGGCCAATGACGGGCGTAGCCTGACCTTGCCGCTGATGAACCGGGAAATACCGCTGATTACCGATGAGTGGGCAAAGCCTGAACTGGGGAGTGGTTGTGTCAAAATTACCCCGGCTCATGATCCCAACGATTACTTGGTTGGACAGAGGCAGGGTCTGCCCATGATCAATATCATGAATCAAGACGGTACGCTGAATGGTGAAGCCGGCCCGTACGAAGGCTTGTCAATGAAACAAGGCCGCAAGAAAGTGGTGGCCGACTTGGAGCAAATTGGCTTGTTGGACAGTACCGAAGAGCGGGAAATTGAATTGCCCCTTTCTGACCGGAGCAAGACTCCGATTGAACCTTACCTGGCCGATCAGTGGTTCGTGAAGATGGATGCATTGGCTCAGTCTGCAATCGATGCGGTCCAGCAGGAACGGGTGCAAATTTTTCCAAAACGGTATCGGAAAGGGTATGTCGACTGGCTTTCGGAGAAACGGGATTGGCCAGTGAGTCGTCAGTTGTACTGGGGACATCAAATTCCGGTTTGGTCAAAAGTCTGCAATCAGGTAGACGAAGTTGAATCGACGGTTGAACAACTCCGGCAACAGTTTCAAGGAAAAGATGGCGCGGCAACCTACCAGGTGGTCGAAGCCGAAGAGCAAGACGCTCAGAAACGGGAAAGCCTGGAAATACCCTTTGCCAGGGTTCACGTTTGTCTTGCCCAGGCTGGTGATCCATTGGAAGAATGGATTGAGGGAATCGGGTTTACCCGGGAAGAGGATGTGCTGGATACCTGGTTCAGTAGTGCCCTTTGGCCGCATTCGACATTGGGATGGCCACAAAAGACAGAAGATCTCGCTTATTATTATCCGACTTCGGCACTGATCACGAGCCGGGATATCATCACGTTGTGGGTGGCTCGGATGGTGCTGGCGGGCTTGAACAATGTCCAAGAAGTTCCGTTTCGTGAGGTCTTCATTCACCCCAAGATCCTCGATGGTTTCGGGGAAACGATGTCAAAATCCAAGGGGAATGGGGTCGATCCGTTGGATGTGATTTCCAAAATGGGAGCGGACTCGCTTCGCTTTGGCATGGCCCACCTGTCAACAGAAACTCAAGATGTGCGGATGCCCGTTTCGTTTGAGTGCCCACATTGCGGGCACACCATGGAGCAGACCCAGAAGAACCGGGTGTTACCCTTGGTGGATTGCAAGCAGTGTGGCAAGGCCTTTTCGACCCAATGGGCGGAAAGTGAAACCGAGAAATCGGTGCCACGGGGTTTGGCCTTGAGTGAACGGTTTGAAACTGCCCGAAATTTTGTCAACAAGCTTTGGAACGCCTCCCGTTTCGCTCTAACGCATTTGGTCGGTTACACGCCGGGAGAGGTGGAAGCAGGGCAGCTTGAAACCGAGGACAAATGGATTCTGAGTCGTTTGGCAACGGTCACGCGTCAAGTTACCGCTGCTTTTGAAAATTACCAGTTTTCCGAAGCAACCCGTCTGCTGTACGAGTTTGCCTGGGATGATTTTTGCAGTTATTACGTTGAAATGTTGAAGAGTCGTTTTCAGGACGAGCAACGCAAGCCAACGGCCCAACGACTGTTGGCCAGCACCTTGGATAATCTATTGCGATTGCTGGCCCCCGTGACACCGTTTGTCACCGAGGAAATCTGGCAGTTACTCAACAAGATGGCGCCTTTAAGAGGTCTGCCGGCAACAGCTGAGGCAAGGCCTTCAATTGTAATCGCAGATTGGCCTGAGGCTGATGAGTTAGCGATTGATCCCAAGATCGAAGAACAGTTCTCTGTTTTTCAATCGGTGTTGGCGGCGGTGCGTAATATTCGATCCCAACAAAATATTCCTCCCAAGGAAACGATCGATTTCATGGTTCGCACTTCTTCTGGAATCGTTGAACAGATCAAACCCTTGGGGCGTTATTTTGCCTCACTCGCTAAATCAGAGTTGGTTTCGATTGGAGACGGGGTGGAACCGCCATCCCCCCATGCCACGGCCAGTTTGCCCGGAATTGAAATATACGTGGATTTGAAAAATTTCATCGACCTCGATGCGGAGTTGGCCAAGCAAATCAAAGAAAAGGCAAAGAAAGAATCATTGATCGCTTCCAAGGAAAAGAAATTGGCAAATGCCAATTTCGTGGACCGTGCACCCGCAGAAGTCGTTCAACAAGAACGGCAATCCTTGCAGCAGGTCAAGGAGCAGTTGCAGGCC
>JAZABE010000405.1:0-5151 GCA_036137535.1 Planctomycetota bacterium
ACCGCAACGAGATTGATCCCAAGGAACGGATCACTGAATATTATCGAATGCCCAAAGTGATTGCGGATGATTTGGAGAATTTACTTCCATCATTAGTAGAACCTCAATCCTGGAAACTCGATGCCAACCCAGCAGGTTTCGGAAGCATCGTCAAGGTTGCGTCGACTCCCACGGTTTCATCGGAGCCAGTCGTGACCTTGGATTACTCTGTTTTGATTATCTATCAGTCTCGAGAGATCCATGAAAAGATCAGTGACTTGATTGTGAAAATTGAACACGGGAACAACGGCAAAGATGGCGGCATGGGTAATGGCATGGGTGGCGGCATGGGTGGCGGCGGTAGCCGCGGCCGCGGTGGCAGCTTTGGAGGAGGTTTGTTTTTTTTGCAAGACGATCACGCGAATGCGTCCCGAGAAAAATTGCAAAAGTAAACTTCGCCCCAGGCTAGCGGTTAAAGAACTCCAGTTGGTTGAGCGAACCACCGATCTTGTAATGAATGTCTTCGGTAGCGCGGATCACCAACGCATTCAGGGGAGCATAAAAAATGATCGATCCCACGCCCCCTTCGACATTCCAAAAACTGGGATTGATTGTGCTTTGAATCAAACGAATCAAGTCATCCGCATTGCGTTCAATGATTCCTCCCCCATTGAGGCCATGCGTTCTGGCGAAAAAAGAAATGGGTCCCCCACTTGAGAAGCCAGCAAGCTGAATGTTTTGCGAGAGGATTAAATCCATATCCGGTTCGTCAGTACCTTCGGCAAACAGGATTTGGTTGTCCGCTAACTTTTGAGTTTTGTATTTCCGGGCAGTTTTTTGAGCGATTTTTCCGAGTCGAGTCCGGATTCGGTTCTTCAGTGTTTGCATCATCAAAGAGGTCTTGAATCGTTCATGGTATCGCACCTCGATGGCGATTGTGCATAGATCCCGTATGGCTGCAGCTCTTGAAAAATCCGTTTTTGCGATCGCTTCATTCCGAAGGAAAGCCGAGATGTCGCGATCCATTTGAGTGTGCGACCGAGCTTTTTCCGGCGATGCTTTGGCTGGGGAGTTTTTGTCAAACACCGGCAGTAGTGCCAAGAGAAAACAGAAACAGTGGATCATAATTGGTCTCCTGAAGCGAATCCCCCAATAGATCCGCTGCGCTGGTAATCAGCCTAACATTTCGAAAGATTTACGGCAATTCGAGCGATTTTGACCGATGAAGCCAAGGGCAGGCAAAGACGGATCGTAAGCAAAGATTTAGAGGGTCACGATTCGGGAATGAACCACGGATTCGCTTTGCTTTTCGGCTAAAATGATGGCGTCACGTGCCAGTTCTCCACTGAGAATCTGGGATTCACAATGAGTATCAATACAGTGGGCGACTTCCTGGATTTCTCTTTCAAAACCCGTGATTTCGTCGCCACCCGACAAATCAGGACACTCAACGTTTCCATCGGCCGTCAGGACTTTTAGCGAGAGAGATTCAGCGCCTTCCGTGAATGCGGCGAGTTCAAATGTTATGGTTGCGCTTTCAAGATGGATTTCAAACCCATGGGTGAAAGGTCGTCCCTGCTGATTGATGACACCGCAAGTTGCTGAGACAGTATAGTTCTCAGCTCCGAAATCAAAAATCGAGTTGCAGAAATCAACAACTTCACCTCTTAAACGACCTGATGAATAAACTCGTTCAGGCATGCCAAACAACATTCTGATGAGGTGGGCATCGTGGACATGAAGATCGATCATCGGTCCACCAACTTTGTCAGCATCATAAAAATCAGGTAACCAGGCGGGGTCGGAAATAATTCGTTTGAAATTCCCTCCAATTAGTTTCCCGTATTTTCCTGAAGCGATGATCTCTCGAGCTTTGGCATACTCCGGGAAAAACGGTAAAACATGTCCGACGGACAACAGGACATTGTTTTGACGAGCAGCTACCACAAGCTTGTCACAATCCGTTGCCTTCAAGGCTAAGGGTTTTTCGCAAAAGACATGTTTGCCGGCTTCAATGGCCTTTAAACAGGGAGAAACATGAAGGTGAGGTGGTAAGCAAATGTCGACAAGGTCAACATCTGTATCCAGTAATTGTTCAACGTTATCGAAGACGGCGACGTTACTCAGATCAACCGGTTCGCCCTCTGGGCCAAAATTTCCCTTAATACCGGTCCAATCACCGGTGCGTTTCTTTTCGTCGATTTCGCAAATTGCCTTGACTTCGATGCCTGGGACCCGTTGATATGCTAACCAGTGGATCCACCCCATGAACCCGATTCCAACTAATCCAACCTTCATCACTTCGTCTCCCGATCACTTTTTGCCTGGGCCTGTTGACTCGAATAGGCGTTGATTTGGTATCACTATTCTCTCAGCGTACACAATATTGAAAGGTGGTTGGAGTGTAGGTTGATTTTTACAGGAAATTGGAGTTAGTCCAATTTGTATTTGGCGACCTTCATGCCCGCATCGGCTTCGGCGAAAAACCAGCGGTTGACATCCTCATTGAAATATTTTTTCCAGTCGCCGATTGCGCCCTTCCGATAGTGGCTCTTGATGTTTTCTTTTTTAAAACCGGCCGTGGTTTGATTGTCTAGTGGTGCAGCTTTTGCGGGATCAACACCTAAAAATGCATACATTTGGCTCCGGGTAGAATCTGTATTCGCGTGGAGTTTTTCGTAGGAGAGGCAAAAGATAAGGTCCTTGTTTCGATCAATAAAAAGTTTGTCTTGCTGAATTCTTTTATTCCATTTTTTGGCACGCGAACGAACCCAGTCTTCGTTATCAAGAAGTAACTCGGGTTGGTCGAGAAACAGGCTGGAATTAGATTGGAAAAGTTTTTTCTTTTGCAGCATTTCTGGGAAACCCTCAAATGGGTAACTGGTTTTTTCCAACCGGAGAAAGTGAAAGGTTGAACTGACGAGGCAATCGCGTCCGTCACGAATGACATGGATTCGTTTGGCATTCCGAATCACCCGTTTTCGCAATGGCGATGGCGTACGACCGCCCAGAACAAAAGCATCGGGTTTGTTTAACGGTCGCGAACCGAGCTCGATCAACCTTTTGACAAATCTTTCGAATTCGACGGTGGCTTTTAGCCGCAAATCGGGGTGCATTAAAAGAGCTTGGGGCTCACGCTTGGGATTGGTAATGCGCTCAAACCCTTCGTAAAGACGGTGGAAATGGTATTCGCCGTTACAGCAAATCTCCGGATGCAGGTTGAGTAGGTTGCCGATCCAGTTTGTGCCGGATCTCATGAATCCACGAAGGAAAAAATAGGTCTTTTGGTTTTTCATGCCCAATCGTAGAAGTTTCCCTGAAACAAAATGGTGATTTTAAGTTGCACAAAACTCGGGATATGAGCCGAGGAATGTGATTTCCTCGGTTTTCTTTTCCAAGTTTGCCATCGCGTTTCTGACTTTGATCTCATCACGGTGCCCCTGGAATTCTGCGAAAAAAGTGTATTCACTGAATACACCCGGTTTGGGGAACGACTCGATCCACGTTAGGTTCAGTTTTGAACGCTTGAAGACATTGATCACATCCGCCAGAGAGCCGGGGCGATGTGGAATCGCGAACATGATCGAAGATTTGTCCTTTCCCGATTTCCTGGGAAGTTCGATATCGGGATTTTCGGGTTGGACAATGACCGCAAATCGTGTCAGGTTTCCCTTTTGGTTTTCAATATTAGACTTGATCACCTTGAGGTTCAAACCGTTTGCAGCGTCCCGGCTGGCGATGGCCGCAATTGATTTACCTCCCTTGACTGCGTCGAGAGCGGCATCGGAGGAACTGTTGGTGGTCACGCGCTTGACCTTGTCCGAAAAGGTTTTGTCGATCCAGTTACGACATTGAGAAAATGCCTGGGATTTGCTGCGAATTTCCTTGATATCCTGAATCCTGCCTTTGCCGATCAGGCAGTGATTGATGGGTAAGTGGACTTCACGATAGATCGCGACCGAATGTTGGCTAAACATCGTCAGGGTGTCTGCGATCCGTCCATCGGTCGAATTCTCGATGGGAACCACGCCAAATTTGGAGTCCCCACTAGCGACACTAGAAAATACTGCGCCAATGTTCTGGACTGGGTGCAGATCGTGAAACGTCCCGAAATAACGTGTGGCTGCGAGGTAGCTGTAGCTGTATTTCGGGCCTAAGTAACAGACTTTTTGAGATTGAGTTTGGCCTTGGCAATAACTATCAATCTGTTGCAAGAGTAATTTGGCATCGGTCGTGTCCATTTCCTTAGTCGAACTGGCAGCCTTGGATAGGAAATCGTCCGAAGGTGCAGCAGTTGGCTGTTTGCGAGCCAGTTCTTGGACGAGTTTCAGCCGTGAAACCACGGCTGAGAGGATCGATTGGTCCAAGGTTTGGATTTCGCGTCTGATTTTTGCTGGGGTCTTTTCAGGACTCTTTTTTGAAGCCATGGGGACTCGAACCGCGGATTGCTGTCAAATTGTCATATAACAGGGTAGGTTGTTGGCCGAAATCGACAATCCAAAATCCCTAAATCTTTGGAAAACAGGGGTTTTTTGGTTTTTTTTTGCCGAGATTCCCGTTGGCACGCCCTTTGCGATTAGTCATTCCGTTAAACCCGAAAAACAAAAAATAAGCAATACAAATAATCAGCGAAAGGAAAATCCCATGGCTCAAGGCGAGAAAATCATTGGAATCGACCTGGGAACGACGAACTCGGTTGTAGCAGTTGTCGAAGGGGGAGAGCCTACTGTGATCCCTAATCCGGAAGGCAATCGGCTCACTCCCAGTGTTGTCGCTTTTACTGAAAAGGACGAGACCTTGGTGGGTGATCCGGCTCGTAACCAACGGGTTACCAATCCTACGCGGACCATTTACTCCGTGAAACGTTTTATGGGACGTCGGCATAGCGAAGTGAGCTCAGATGAGACCATGATTCCCTATAAAGTTACGGGTGCTGACAATGAGTATGTCAAAATCGATTTGAACGGTACTGAGCATACGCCCCAGGAAATTTCTGCAATGACACTCCGCAAGCTCAAGGAGTCTGCGGAATCCTATCTGGGTTACAAAGTCAATAAGGCCGTGATCACGGTTCCGGCTTACTTTAATGACGCTCAGCGACAGGCGACCAAGGATGCTGGTCAGATTGCAGGGCTGGAAGTTGCCCGTATCATCAACGAGCCAACCGCGGCT
>JAZABE010000406.1:0-6615 GCA_036137535.1 Planctomycetota bacterium
AGCCCAAAAACTCGTTGACCAAACAGTACGCCGCGTTAATGAAAACTGAAGGCATTACACTGGATTTCAAAGCAGAGGCGATTGATCAATTGGCCTCCTATGCCTACCAGGTCAACCAGACAACGCAAAACATTGGCGCGAGGCGACTCTATACGATTCTTGAAAAGGTCTTGGAAGAACTGTCCTTTGAGGCTGCCGAAATGAAGATGGGACACGTTGACATTACCGCCGAATACGTCAATCAACGACTTGACGATGCGGTTTCTGATGAGGACCTGAGTCGGTTTATCCTGTAGCGTCGGCTCCCCGTAAAATCATTTTAATTGGTAAAGTCGGAATTCGGTAAAACCCGGCTCCGCCAAGCAATCCAACAACACGATATTTCTTAGTATCATTTAGATTCAGGGCTGAACGGGGAACGGGTTCCGAGAGCCTTCCCGCGAAACTGCTTCCTTTCAAAATCCTCCAGTAACCCCATTCCCTGTGCAAGTGTTACGGATGTCCATGTTCCAATCGCCATTATTCCAAAAAGCCGCAGCCCTTTTCCTGTGTGTTTTTTTCACTTCGCTGGCATTGATCAGCTGCGGACCCGTTGACCAAACAGCAAAAAAGACCAAACGCCGCAAACCATCTTTAGTCCGGACGAAGTTTGTCAGGCCAAAAGCTGTTTCGCAAGATTACGTCGGGAGTGAGGCCTGCCGCCAATGTCACGCAGAAATCATGAAGGAATATGAGTCCCATCCCATGTCGCGATCGATGGCGATTACCGCGAACAGTGAAATCGAAGACTACGAGTCAGCC
Organism: Planctomycetota bacterium; assembly: GCA_036137535.1. Taxonomy (GTDB): domain Bacteria; phylum Planctomycetota; class Planctomycetia; order Pirellulales; family Pirellulaceae; genus JABAAE01. The sequence goes on from JAZABE010000406.1 coordinate 802, forward strand.
CCAGCCTTCAATGTCGATACCCAAACGCGGTTGGTCGTTTCCAAGACCCCGGAAAAGGTTTTGCACGCCGAACGAATCTTTGATGCCAACAATGAATTAGTGACTGAACACGAAGAACAAATTCACTATACGGTTGGGTCGGGAACCCGAGGGTGTAGTTACTTTGTCAAGCGAGGAACCAAACTTTTCCAGTCCCCGGTTACTTATTATGCCAAAAGCAAAACTTGGGAATTGTCGCCTGGCTACAACCCGGCTCACCATCCACGGTTTGGAAGAATGGCCTCCGACGGATGCCTCACCTGTCATGCTGGAAGAATGAATCCGGTGCCTAACGAACGCAGCACTTACGCAGCTGGCAAACCCTTCCATGAACTTGCAATTGGGTGCGAACGGTGTCATGGCCCTGCAAAAGGTCACATTACGTTTCACGAGTCAAAATCCAACCCAGAATCTGCACAAGACCCCATCGTCAATCCGGAAAAGCTGAGCCCCGAGTTACGCGATGCCGTTTGTTACCAGTGCCACTTGCAAGGCACTAATCGGGTTCTGCGTTACGGCCGAACCGAGTACGACTTTCGGCCCGGTATGCATGTTTCCGACCTGTGGATTACTTTTTTGAAATCGGGCAAATCCATCGACGGCAAGACGGATGCAGTAAGCCAAGTTGAACAGATGCAGCGAAGCAAGTGTTTCATTGCAAGCCAGGGAAAACTCGGTTGCATTTCTTGCCACGATTCACACCGTTCACCGAGTCCCCGCGAGTCAACTAAGTTCTACCGGGACCAGTGCATTGCCTGTCACGAAAACGAATCCAACCAACCAGGCTGCACCTCACCGCTGGAAAAACGACTCCAAAAATCTCCAGTGGATTCCTGCGTGGTTTGCCACATGCCGAAACTCAAAGCAGGAGATGTTCCGCACACACCGCAAACCGATCACCGGGTTCAAGTTCCCGGAAAACCCTTTGAACTCAAGCTGGAAAACAACGACAACCTGCGAATCTGGAATGACAAGAAGGTCCCCTCGTTTGTGATAGAGCGGGCCAAGACAATTGCTCAATCAGAAGCAGCGTTCATGAGATCGGACAGGCAGCTAGCCGACAAAGCTCTCAAGGGATTTATGCTCTTTCATCCTGTTGCAGACGATGACCTGCACTTAAAAGAGTCTCTCGCACAACTTTATTCCGTGACAGGCGACCCAGTTGAGGCTGACAAAATCTGGTCTGGATTGATCAAGGTCTTTCCTCGCGATGAATTCTTGTTGACTCAGGTTTCATTGGCCCTGCATCAATCCGGAAAATTTGAGCAATCCCTTCCGTACTACCGACAATTGATCAAAGTCAATAACAGTCGTCCTGAAGTCCTCTTAAGATTTCTGGATGTCTGCACAAAACTGAGGCGATTTAGCGAGGGAATCACAATCGCCAACCGCGTCATCGAGCTTGAACCGGGATCAAAAATCACCCATCAATGGCTGGCAAAAGCCTATGAAACAGCGGGGAATCCGGACAAGGCAAGGTACCATCGCGAACTCGTCGACCGTTTGCCCGAAAAAAACTAAGAACAGTTGTGGCTGGTCGAAGGCCGGCGACTCAAACTTGCTGTCGATTTCAGAGGAACCGGGGCCAAAGGCTGTCACTGACAAGAAGGCCTTTTAGCGTCAACCTGAGTCTTCCATCTTTCACTTCGAGCAAATTCGCATCGCACAAATCACGCAATTCGTCACCCACCAGCTCAGAGACGGCGTATCCTGTCCTGCTGGAAAAATCATCTAACTGGAATCCCTCGATCTGCCGCAAGCCAAAAATCAATTTCTCCCGAGCACTCTGTTCATTATCGATTTCCTCCCGTTCAACCGTTGGATCCCTTCCCTGTGAAACCAATTTCAAGTACTGGCTCGTGCTCTGGTGATTCGTGGCCCGGACCCGATCCACGTAACGTGAAGCCCCGGGCCCGAATCCATAGTACTCGCCTCCATTCCAGTAATTAATATTGTGCTGGCATTCGTAACCCGGTTTTGAAAAATTCGATACTTCGTAATGTCGGTAACCGTTGGCGCGCAACTCCGTGATCGCCATTTGATACAGTTCGACAGCCCCAGTTTCATCAACCGTCATCTTCCTGTTTTTGTTCTGGCGATTCCAGAAACGGGTTCCTTTTTCAATCGTCAAACTATAAGTCGAGACATGCTGCACTTTGTGTTGAATTGTTTTTCCAAGATCGTTCGACCAGTCTTCCAGAGTCTCTCCGGGGACCCCCAGAATCAGGTCTAAGGAACAATTTTTAATCCTGCTCTCAATTAACGCAATCGCCTGCCCGATTTGGTTCTCGTCATGGTCTCTTTCCAGAAATTCCAGTTTCTTTGGATTGTAGGATTGCCCGCCAAGGCTCACTCGGGAGACTTTCCTGGCGGCCAGAAAGTCTACTAATTCCCGGTCGAAATCCACTGGGTTACCTTCAATCGAAAACTCAAGATCCTCCGCGAACTCGAATTTGTTTTCAAGAACATTCAAAAGGCGTTCTAAATCCGGTATCGCTAAATGGGTTGGTGTCCCGCCGCCGAGAAACAGGGTCGTAATTCGGCCCGGTTTGACTTTTGAGATTTCCAACTCAATCGCCTGCAGGTAGCGTGCAATCAACTCATCGCGACCGGCCACCAGCGTAAAGTTGCAGTAACCACAACGGTGCCGACAAAAAGGAACATGTACATAGACGGACGTCGGCGTAGGCATTGCTTGGGTCAATTAAACATTCCAAACAGCTTTCCCAATTGGTAACCTCCCAAGGACACCACAAAAACGACGACCAGCCCCCCAAAAAGGTTCTGTCGCCAATGATTACGGTAAGGTCCCAATAACTTTTTGCTGTTCATCACAATCAGCAGAAACACCGCGACCAGAGGTAGCACAAACCCGTTGGCAACCTGCGCCAAGAAAATCACTTGTTCCGGACTATTTCCAAAGCAAGCTGCCACCAGGTAACCCACGACCACGATACCGCCCGCAACCCGGCGAACCGGGATTGCGTCTGCCTTGGCCGGATGCCCAAAGCACCCGGCAAACACATAGCCCGCAGCGAGGGGAGCCGTAATTGCACTCGTTAGCCCTGCAGCAAAAAGCCCAACAAAAAACAGTCCTTTGCCGAATCCACCGATAAACCCGCTCAACGAATCAGCGGCTTCATCAAGTGTCAACGCGGTCGTCCCGGCAGCCGTGATCAAGATCGCGGCCGTCACGAACGCCCCAACCCAAACTGCAACCAGCGTGTCCAACCGGACACCAGCCAACGCCTGATCAAGTTCAGTAGGCTCACCAGGAGGCTCACGATTTTGGTAGATAGCCGACTCTGTTTCGGCGTCATTGAAATCAACCTTCAACCCTGCTGTTTGTTCTGCAATCGAACTCGAATGTAAAAACAGATTGTAAGGAACCACCGTGGTGCCAATGATGGCAATCAATATTCCGATATTAAATCGAGGGATGTCAAACGAAAAACAACCCGACAACAATTCAGGAAAATCAGGTCGACTGTTGATGGCAGCAATCAAAAACGTCATGCTCATTACGACCACCATGGACATCAACACGATTTTCAAAGACTTGAGGGTTCCGGTCCAAATCAGGAAAAACGCGATCGCACTGCTCAGAAACAACCAGGCTTGTAGCGGCACGAAAGGTAAAAAATGATGAAGGCCTTTGGCAGCCCCTGAAAGATTTCCAGCCTGGTATGCCGTGTTCCCGAATACAATCGCTGCAATTACCAGCCCCACGCTGATTTGACTTAAGCGACTATTGACAAAATATTCCTTGATGGATTCCGCCAGACCTTTTTGGGTCACCAACCCCAGCCTTGCAGCCATCTCCTGAAAAATCACCGTTGCCAGACCCGCAAATAGCACGGCCCACAATAACTGGAATCCAAAACTCCCCCCCGCTTTAACCGCGGTATTGACGGTACCCGGCCCGATAAATGCGGCGGCAACTAGAAAACCAGGCCCCATAAAACGAAGGGCGCTCTTGGCACCTTGGGTTGAAGAAGGAGTGTCACTCGACGTTTCAATGACCCCGGTTTTTTTTTCAACATCCATTTCGATGATTCAGCGAGTAGTTCGAATCCAGTAGTTTAACAAATCTACAACATTTTGTTTGGGTTAACTTCGTTTACCGTATTTGCACGGCTTCATCAAATCCACCTGGGTTCGACCCAGCAGAAACACAGCTCCACCATTCTGCAGGGTTTAATTCTCGAAACAACCAAGTTAAGTTAGTGGGTTGATTTTGACCCCTGGGCAGTTTTTCCGATGCACTATAACACGAAACTTGGATTAGTCCTGTTTGCCATCTACCTTGTGCTGTATGGCGGCTTTGTTTTGCTGAATTCATTTTCGCCCCAATCCATGGAAATCACGCCGGTGGCCGGTGTGAACTGGGCTATTATTTATGGGTTTGGTTTGATCTTGGCGGCGTTAATTCTTTCTTTGATTTACGGCTGGATGTGCCTCCCGGAAGAAGAAGCCGAAGCGGAGACCCCCTCATGATTTATGACGTCTCACCAATGGCGATTGTCGTTTTCCTACTATTTGTCGGTTTTACACTGGGTCTTAGTTTTTGGTTGGGACAAAAAGCAAAGTCCTCCGATGGGTACTTTGCGGCCCATGGCCAAATCCCCTGGTTTGTCAACGGCGTAGCCTTTGCCGGCGACTACTTGTCAGCCGCTTCCTTCTTGGGCATCTGCGGAATGATCGCCTTTTATGGCTACGACGGTTTTCTTTACTCCATTGGATTTCTCGCGGGTTGGATCGTTGCCTTGTTTGTGGTCGCTGAACCCATGAAAAAATTGGGGAAATACACTTTTGCGGATGCCCTCGATGCCAAGTTTAATTCACGCGGCATCAAACTGGCTGCGGGGATCAGCACACTGGTCGTCAGTATTTTTTACTTGATTCCCCAGATGGTCGGTGCCGGCGTCTTGATTCAGCCCTTATTGGGCTTTCCGCACTGGGCCGGAGTTCTCATTGTCGGCGCCGTCGTGATCACGATTGTGGTCACCGCTGGAATGGTCTCGACAACTTATGTCCAATTCCTCAAAGGGGGACTACTGGTTGTTTTCAGCACGATCCTCGCCATCTTGATTTTGAACCGGGGTTTCAACACCGAATCTGATTTTCAGTCGATTTCAATTGCCAAAGACAAGATTGAAACGGCGTTTACTGGTGACGAAAAATACCTCGCCAATGACGGGCCTTGGAAAGACAAACTGTCCGACAATGGATTGCCCTATGTACGCAGCCAAAACCAGGCAGGCCGGATCCGCGTCTGGAAACAGGTGCCTGAAAACCCCAATAACAACCATGCCTACCTGGTGCATTTGCATGAATGCCAGTTAGTTGAAAAACGGGATGGCCTCGAATTTTACAACGGCCTCCCCAAAGGCATAGGGGAAGGAAAAGGATCCCTCAGACCAGTTGGCAATCTTTCTACACTGCCTGATGGCAAAACCGAGACAGGCCCGCTGAATGCCGTTAGCTTCTTTTCAACTTTACAAGAAAGCGAAGTCGTCCTTTGGCGTAAAGATGACAGTTTTCCTGGTCTTAAGGCCGGGAATTCGATCACCGTGTATTACCCCAAGAGGGTACAAGGCTCCCAGGTTTTACGGCCAGGAGAACACCCCAAGTTCAAAGGAATTCGCAGTGATAGCTGGCTAGACAAGTTCAACTTCATTTCACTGATGCTGGCATTATTTTGTGGCACCGCCTCATTGCCCCATATCCTAATCCGCTATTACACGGTTAAAGATGCACCCAGTGCGAGAAAAA
>JAZABE010000407.1:0-1912 GCA_036137535.1 Planctomycetota bacterium
CGGATCCCCTGAGAATCCAGGCAGCCACCATCTACCTTTTCAAACTCAATCGTTTACCTGAATCGACTCAATAGGATTCACCGAAAATCCCACGACAACCGCACGATGACGAATCCTAGTCAAACACCACCCAAGTCACAAAAAATCAAGAAGAATTACCCGAATCCAGTTCCTTATTGCTGGTCGGATATTATCGATCAGCCGATTGTAAGATAAAATTGAGAGTTCACATCCAGATTATCCATGTGAGACTTTAATGGACCCCAAAGACCGTCAAGAATCAAAACCGAAACCAAAACCTGGAAAATCTGGCCCGGAGGGCTCCGAAGAACCGGGCCAAAATCGGGGATCGAATACGTTCTTTGTATTCATGATCGTCACCACAGGGCTCCTGATATTCTTGTTTTGGAACCGGTTCCAAAAATCCGAAATATCAGAATCCCTTTTCGATAAGCAAATTGACGGAAGGGAATATAACGGTCAACTGGTTGTCGATGAAAACGGACAGGAGTTGGACTGCAATATTCTGAGCATCACTTTTTTGGAATACGGCGCAGAGGGAATCTTTAAATCAGCACCACTTAAGCCCCAGCCCACTGACCAGCAAAGCACTGCGAACCCTGCTCCAAGGCTTTTCAAAAATTTCTACGTCGGCCTGGAAAAATCAGGAAGCAGTAGTAATCGTGAAAGCTACAAAGAGCGATTAAAGGCCAAGGGAGTTGACGTGAAAACCAACTCGACTCCAAGCAGCGCGATGAATTACTTCATGATTTTCGCCCTGATGATCCCAGTCGCATTGCTACTGTATTTCTGGTACATGTCGCGGCGTCAACAGGATCAAATGCTAGGAGGAGGCGGATTCTTATCAAGCTTTAGCAAGAGTCCTGCGCAACGAATCAACGACCAAGCTGAACCCATCACGTTTGACGATGTTGCGGGCCTGGAAGGAGTCAAAGCGGATCTGCAGGAAATCGTTGAATACCTGAAAGAACCTGACAAATTTCAGAAACTGGGCGGCCGGGTACCCAAAGGCGTCTTGCTCAATGGTGCCCCGGGTACAGGCAAGACCTTGCTGGCTCGAGCCGTTGCAGGGGAAGCCGATGTCCCCTTTTACTCCGTCAACGGAAGTGAATTTATTCAAATGTTTGTCGGAGTGGGTGCAAGCCGAGTCCGCGACCTTTTCAAACAGGCCAAGGAAACATCTCCAGCAATCATCTTTATTGATGAACTCGACGCGGTTGGTCGTCAACGGGGAGCTGGCCTGGGGGGGGGACATGATGAACGCGAACAAACGCTCAACCAAATTCTCGGTGAAATGGATGGCTTCACTCAAACCGATTCCGTGATTGTGGTTGCGGCCACTAACCGCCCTGATGTACTGGATCCCGCCCTTTTACGCCCAGGGCGATTTGACCGGCATATCACCGTCAACCGCCCCACCAAGAAAGGCCGACTTGAAATCTTTAAGGTTCATGTGCGGGACGTTCCACTGGCTGCTGACATTGAGCTGGAAAGCTTGGCCACGCGATGCATTGGCATGACTGGCGCCGATATCAGAAACGTAGTGAACGAAGCCGCTTTGTGGGCAGCCCGCCACAACAAAAACGTCGTAGACAAAACGGACTTTGGTTACGCAATGGATAAAGTCAGAATGGGATCCAAGCGGGAAGAAGTACTCTCCGATGCCGAAAAGGAAAAAACGGCTTACCACGAAGCCGGGCACACTGTCACCGCTTGGTTTTTAGCGGGCGCAGACCCCGTACAAAAAGTCACTATCGTACCCCGGGGGCAAGCCTTGGGTGTCACAATGAGCGTCCCCGAAGAAGACCGCATGAGCTACACGGAAAAGGAACTTCGTGACCGGCTTGTCGTTTACATGGGCGGACGAGCTGCCGAACAAATCGTTTATGAC
>JAZABE010000408.1:0-4832 GCA_036137535.1 Planctomycetota bacterium
CCCACAAACAAACACGTTAAAGCATACGAAATTAACGGAAAACTGCTTTAACCAAAGAAAAAAACATCACACCGGGTCACAATACCTGGTTTTTTTTTTGGGAAGAGGAGATGCTGGTTTTAATCTAGCTGCTGTTGCGGTTGCATGTTTCGCTTGTAAAAAGCTCATTCAGACATCAGGTAATAAAGCAGGCTTTGCTTTTGTTCTCGCGTCAACGTATTGAGCAAACCTTCTGGCATTAACGAATTTTTCGTCGTTTGAACTCGTTGAATATCGTTCCGATCAAAAATCTCTCGTTTTTCAGCAGTCTGAATCTCAATCACCGACGGTGTTTTTCGCGTGACCACACCGGTCAGGGTGCGGCCATCGACGAGTTCGAGGATCGAAGATCGGAATGTGTCTGCCACGGAAGAATTTGGGTCAACAATATTCTCCAGCAAATAACTCAGGTCCTTCCGGTTCCCTCCTGTCAAATCCGGACCAATGGTTCCGCCCTGTCCAAAAAGCACGTGGCAGTTGGCGCAAGATTTTTCAAATATTTTTTTGCCTGCCAACAGTGCTTCTCGTTCCGGATTGAATGTTGAAATCAGTGATTTCAAGTCTTCGATTTCTTTGATTTTCTCTGCCGAGGTCTTACGAACGGTACCCCAAATTTTTTCGAGTTTCGCCGTTAAATCGGCCTTCCCAAGATTTTCAATTTGGCGGGCATGCCAGGCCGTCAAGTGCGACTTGTCAACTCGTTTCCCGGCTATGGCATTCAATAACTGGTCCGCCCAGTTAACTCGTTTGGTCAACGTATTAACTGCCGCCGACTTTCCTGCCGGCTTGAGCGCCCGATATTGGTTGAGAATCTTTCGCCCAACACTATCCTGATCGCAATAGCCATAAGCCTCGATGATGTAGTGTCGAACTTCACGATCTCCAAAATACTGGTTCAGTAGTTCGAACAGTCCATCCACCCGGTTTTCCCCAAGTGTTAGAAATGCCTGTCCTCGCATCCGAGGGTCGGCTTGCTTGTCTTCAGCAATCTTCCGAACTTGGTCCAACGTTTGCCCATCTCCCAAAACCAGTGCGATCGTTTGGGTTATTTTTTGCTCCTCGGTTGTGAGATTGAGTTTTTCCATCAGCCGATCCCAGCCAGCTGGTTTTGAGATTTTTTTTCTGCCTTTCAATCCAGCGGCCACCCCTTCAAGAACCCTGCCCCGAGTTTCCTTGCCCGAGCGGGCAATTAACTGGATCAGTGCTCCTGCAATTTTTTCTCGTTCAATCTCTTCAGCGAGCCGTCTTGCAATCAATTCTGAAACTTCCGGCAACCGACTGATTTGTGCTAATTCACTGGACAACTGGGGAAACTGCACCACCAACGGTTCAACGCCATACCAAATGAGAAGCGATTGCATGTTGTCTATTTTATCTTCGGGCCGGAGCACTAGAGCCTTGGCGGTACTCAGCCGGGTCCGTGGTTCTAAAAGCCGCAGACCCGAGGCAATCAATTGCCGAAATGCCGGAGTTGCCTCGCGAGCAAGTTTGGAAAAGTCATCGGCATCCAACCTCTGTCTGTTTCGCAGCACCACTTCGTTACTCCAGACAGTCATGAATTCCCGTTGTCGAGTTCTGGCCCCTGGGTTGCGAAGGTCTTCTGTGGTCAACTGCCGCAACTTGTTTTCCAGTCCCTTTTCACCATACAGGGCGTCCGCTCCCTGATCACCGGCACACATGGTCCGAAACATTTCGACATTTCGCCCGGTCGTCCCCATCGGTGTCGGTCCGTCCCGCGCTTGCCGGGCAAGGTTAACAATTTCAGATTTCTGCGGCACCGATTCAGCCATCCTTCTTCGCAAAACCATGGATGCTTTTTCAAAATGCCAGCGATCGCGAGACAGTAGACCAACCAGTGTTTCGTTGTCCAACAAATCTAAATCGGGTGCCACCAATTGGTTTTTTCCATAAACGACTTTGTAGATCCGCCCACTGGTTCGGTGAACGCCATCATTTTCATGACATTCCCCGCTATCTTGCCAATCCAGAAGATAGAATCCTTGGTCATGTGAACGAACCAACTCGATTCCCCTGAACCAATGGTCGCTGGTTTTCGCAAAATCTGGGTTATGTTTACCAACAAACCCGTTCCCCTTTTTCTCGATTCGATCATTGTTGATTCGGTGCCCCAGGAGGTTGCACGTGAAAATCGTGTCCCTGTATTTTTCTGGCCACGTGTCATCACCATAGTAAAGTAAGCCGCAATGCGCGTGCCCTCCGCCCAACCGATCGGTTTCACTGGTAACCCCTATTTTTTTCGTGTCACTCCACGATTCGCCCCCCGACTTGTTCCAGTGGTAGTGATCGGCAGTTTGCTGGATCGTGTGATAGGTATAAGGATTAAAGTGCGAGCCATACATCCGGTCATACCTGGCCCCGGGAACAACGTGCCAAAAATGACCAATCACCGTATTGATCATGAACAGATCTCCATTGTTGTTGTAATCCATCCCCCAGGGGTTGGTTGTCCCATGGGCAACAACCTCAAACTTCCTGTGAATCGGATGAAATCGCCAAATTCCACAATTGATCGCGATCCGCTGTGACCGGGATGCCCCCGGTTTCCCGACAAAAGATGTTGCCATGATCCCATGTCGTCCATAGAGCCAGCCATCGGGGCCCCACATCAATCCATTAACGATATTGTGGCGAACCGCATCGTCATTCCAGCCATCGAGCAACACTTCGGCAGGCCCATCCGGTTGATCGTCCTGATCTCGGTCAGGAATAAAAAGCAAATTAGGAGCACACGCCACGTAAACACCCCCGAACCCCAGGGCCACACTGGTTAATCGCTTCCCCTGGTCCCAAAAAACAACCCGCTTGTCAAATGCCCCGTCATTGTCCTGATCTTCCAGAATTACAATCCGATCATTCAAGTTCAGATCAAAATTCACTTTAGAATCGGAATATGTATAATTTTCGCAAACCCATAATCGTCCTTTGGCATCAGTTGTTGCAGCAATAGGTTGTCGAATATCGGGTTCAGCAGCGAACAACGTTGCCGCAAACCCTGCTGGTAACTTGAGCGCCTTGAGTGAATCGGTGGGTTTCAAAAAACCAGCGGTGTTCTTTTCAGTGTTGAGAATTGCCGCACCAAAAGTATCAGCGTTCTTCCCTTCTTGTGAAATCACGATTTCACTGGACACGAAACCGGTTATGATAATCGCGTGAGCCCAAAGCACTGGGTGCCAGGACGATGTTGGTTTTATCCGCATGGTTTGATCAGTCTGGTTTTAAAACTGGTTTGCTGCCCCAGGGACTCAAACATCAAGGGGCTTGGGGTTTCTTTAGGTCGCGTGTTTAAGTCACTTCAAGATGAATTATAGCCAAGTTCCAACCCACCATTCCGACAGGAGCACAAATCAGCTGCTGCATTGCCAATTTTTCACCTTGTTTTTTGGATCCTGAGCAGTTGCCTGGGTTGTGGCAATGATGAAATATTACTCCAAGTTGCCGCAAGCCGGATCGTGAATCTTGATCCGCAGCATTACCGAGGGTCCGCGCACCCGCTTCACCATGCGGCGATCGTGCTCGAAAACAACAAGCCTAAAGACGCCCGGTTGGTTATGTAAGATTTGGCAAATGATTATACTACGACTAGTTTCGGCAAAGCAGCAGCGGAAACGTTATTGCCTACGACCAATGAATAATCTTCAAAGCGTCATGCAGCGATTCAATCTGCGTCTCGTGCAAAAACCGACTATTGAGAGCCTCCCCTTGAGCCAACCAAAAACGATTTCTCAATCTGCCCGCTGGCCATTTCGACGCATTGCATTGGCTCTTGGGTTTTTACTGTTCTTTTGCGATGTCCTGTCAGCCGAGGAAGCGACGGGCGCTGAAAAAGGATTTTTCACGATTGTGTTTTCCGGAGGCATTGTCGGTGCCATCCTGGTCTTTACACTCCTGGGACTCTCGATGATTGCCGCCTATCTTGTTTTTGAACAACTGTTGTCGATTCGCCGAAATGAATTATTACCTCAGGGCCTACACGACCGGGTCTACAATGCTTTACTCAATGGAAGCATCAAGGATGCCGAAACGACTTGCCACGAAAACCCCAGTTTTCTTTCCTTTGTATTGCTCCAAGGGATTTCTGAAATTGACTATGGCTGGTCATCCGTCGAAAAAGCGCTTGAAGATGCGCTAACTGAGCAATCGTCTCGACTGTTCCGCAAAGTTGAATACCTGAATGTCATTGGGAACATTGCTCCAATGGTTGGCTTGCTTGGAACCGTGGTGGGTATGATTTTTGCATTTCAGAATGTCGCCACCGCCCCCCCGGGTGGTGCCACTGCACCGGATCTCGCTGAAGGAATTTATCAAGCACTGGTCACCACGGTCGGCGGCCTGATTGTTGCAATTCCCTCACTTGCTGCCTTTGCTATTTTTCGCAACCGCATCGACCAATTTGTTGCAGAAGCTGCTTACCTAGCCCAGCATGTTTTTGGTCCACTGCGGAGAAAAAAAAAGTAGCAGTTGGGGGGGAGCGCTCACAGAATTTTTTCCCTGGAATCATCAGTTTGGTCTAGGCATCAACCAGCTTTGGATCCCTGGAGACAACCCGACACCGAATTGAACGCGCCCCGCGTTTACCGGGAAGACGGTTTTTCATTTTGGGGTGAAGGGCTACGCAGTGGCGTGCCCGATTTAGCATCGGGCTGGAGAGGAACCTGATTGTTTTCGATCAACTGGTAAAGTGTTGCCAGCTGAAGCATGATTGTCTCGCATTCCGAAAAATAGTCGTCTTCCGATAAGGTTGATTTCTTGGCCCGAAGTGCTTCCAGCTGGAT
>JAZABE010000409.1:0-5033 GCA_036137535.1 Planctomycetota bacterium
CAATTCTTAAAACTAAAACCAACCCAGGGGCCATAGAGCCCAAACTTTATAAACAACAATAAAAAACTGATAACAAGCTCTGAAAACAATCCGCCCCCGGTGCCAATAAACTTCAAACGACAGGGCATCGAATAGCCACTCTGGGCAACCGGACTGGATGAACCCAAAGCGTCCTGCCCAACCGCAATTTCACCCAACCCTGGGGTCACCACCCCAGCCGTTGGCAGCTCGGCGACGGAGGGATTCGTTTGACCCACGGTCTGCCAGGGTCCTTCCTGGGTCGTCGAAATCTGGTCCGTATCCAATAATTTCCCGGATTCAATCCCGGCTTGAACCTGGTCCTTGGTAAAAGGGCCTGAAACCCGGTCAGCTCGTCGCACAAAATAGGACATCTCAATCTCCCAAAATCGACCACTCAAAAAGCGCACCCAAAGCGAATGCAGTCATAGCATAAACGATTCGACACGCCCTGTAAAAAATTCGAACCCAATCTCCTGACCCCATTCAAACACGGAAAAACTCGAAAGAATTAACAATCACGCTCAACTGCGATCGCTTCGCCCGAAAAAATTGCATTTTCAAATGCAACCAACCCGATAGTACTGACGAATCCGATCCTTATCGAACCCGCGGTCCCTGCCTAAGCTTTCAAAGTTTGGCAAGAAACCAACGGACCCGTTCAAATCAGGGAAACTGAAATGAATCAAGATCAAGTCCTCATTGTTGGGGCCGGGTTAGCCGGTCTCAATTGTGGGATCAACCTGCAACGACAGGGTATACCTGCACTCATTCTCGAAGCATCCGATCAGGTCGGGGGGCGAGTGCGAACCGACCAGGTTGACGGATTTCTCTGCGATCGGGGTTTCCAAATCCTGCTTACCGAATACCCCGAAGCCCAGCTTGCCTTGGACTACCCCTCTCTCCAGTTAAAACCCTTTGAGGCCGGTGCACTCGTGCGTTTCCAAGGAAAATTCCACCCGTTTGTGGATCCCTTCCGCCAGCCAGGTCAATGGTGGCAGGCGCTCACGAGCCCCGTCGCCAGCCTGATGGACAAATGGAGAATCCTCAAACTTCGTCGTCAAGTCTCGCGTGGCACGGTGGACGACCTCCTGGAACAACCCGAAATCACCACGCTCCAGAGAATTCATTCCTTTCATTTCACGCCCCAGTTCATCGAACGATTCTTCAAACCCTTTCTGGGGGGTGTTTTCCTCGAACCCAACCTGGAAACCAGCAGTCGTTTGTTCGATTTCCTATTTCGCAAGTTTTGCAACCGAAAGGCCGTTTTACCCGCGGAGGGTATGGGCCAAATCCCTCAGCAACTGGCAAGTCAATTCACAGAACACTCACTCCGCTTAAACACCAAGGTCCTCAAGGTTGAAAAAAACCAGGTTCAACTGGAATCGGGTGAACGACTCCAGGGCAGGGCAGTGGTCCTCGCCACCGAACACTCCGATGCCCGGGCCATCATTGGAGAAAACAACGAACCAGCTCAAAAATCCAATTCAGTTTGCTGCCTGTATTTCGCCGCAGATCAACCACCGATCTCACAACCCATTCTCGTTCTGAACGGGGAGCCCAACGGACCCATCAACAACCTCTGTGTTCCCAGCCAAGTCGCCCCTGGCTACGCACCGCCCGGTCAATCACTGGTTTCCGTGACCACTCTTGAACTCGATCCGGATCCTGAAAATTTACTCCGGAACGTTAAACGACAGCTACAGGATTGGTTCGGGGAACAAGTTGCTGGCTGGAGACACCTGAAGACCTACTCTATCCCTGCCGCGACCCCCCGCCAAACCCCAGGATTACTGGAACCCGTCCAAAAAACACCCCGTAACCCCAACGGTGTTTTCCTGGCAGGCGACTATCGCAACCTGGCTTCGATCCAGGGGGCCTTGGCTTCGGGGCGGCAAGTCGCGGCAGCCATCGCCGGAAATCCCGAGTGAATCGCCTGAAAAACTGGGCAAATTCCTTGCTGAACCCACTTTTTTTGGACTTCATTGAATCTAACACCGGAATTCATACGAATAGCCCCTATCGATCCACAGTCCCGTGGCATCAGCCTAAAGCAATGCAATCACTTACGGAAGGAATCAAGATGTTCAGAACGACATCCATGGTCTGTCTAGCCCTGGGAATGACCTGGAGCCTACCTGCCACTGGCCAAGAAAAAACAATCGTCGAAACCGCGATCGGCGCCGGACAATTCCAAACGCTCGTGGCCGCGGTCAAGGCCGCAGGCCTGGCCGAAACCCTTGGAAATCGGCACAAACAGTTTACGGTCTTTGCCCCAACCGATCAGGCCTTTGCAAAATTGCCCAAAGGAACCGTTGAAGAACTCCTGAAACCTTCCAACAAGGACAAGCTCACCCGGATCCTGACGTTCCACGTTCTCGCCGGCGCGGTCAAGGCCCGAACTGCATACCCACTGGACCAGGCCACCACGCTCAGCGGACAACCGGTAGAAATCTCACTGAGAGGAAAAGACGCGAAAATTGGTGCCGCCAAACTCGTGACCACGGACATTGAATGCGCGAATGGTGTCATCCATGTCATTGACCAGGTTCTCCTGCCAACACACGATTCCATCCCAGAAGTCGCCGCTAAAAACGGTTCCTTCAAAACATTGCTGGCCGCGGTCACCACTGCGGAGCTCGCTTCGGTCCTGTCTGGCCCTGGCCCCTTTACGGTTTTTGCGCCAACCGACCAAGCCTTTGGAAAACTGCCCAAGGGAACCGTTGAAGAACTGTTGAAACCCGAAAATCGCCAAAAACTGGTTGAAATTCTCAAACTGCACGTGGTCCCAGGGCGAGTCTCCGACCGGGCTGCCGTCAAACTCGCAAAAGCCTCTGCACTGTCCGGACGAACACTCGATTTTTCGGTTTCCGAGAAAGGATTGTTTGTCTCCGGTGCCAAGGTGATTGCGGCCAACGTCCCGGCCGCCAACGGAACAATCCACGTCATTGACCAGGTCCTGCTCCCGAAAAAATATTCCGTGTCCCAGGTCATGGCGATGCTGGAATCTACGGTGGATCGCGGTTCCACCTACTTCAACCGAGGTCATCATTCCCGCTGTGCTGAAATGTACATGGCGACGCTGGAGGAACTGGTCGGAGCTGGCATGGAAGGCGCATCAGAGAGTACGATGCAAAACCTTCGGGCTGTCATTACCGAAGCCAAAGGCACCCGCAGCTCCCGCAGCCAAGCGTGGATCCTGCGGGGAGGAATCGACTCCATCTATGGAAAGATGTCTCGCTTGCGTTAACCTCTCGGTCACAACCAACGCGGATGACGGCTGCTGGTTAATTCCAGCAGCCGGTTTTTTTGAACGCAGTAGCCCCATTAAAGAATCGCCTGCTCCTGATTCACCGGCTGCCGGCGGTTGCTTTCGACAAACGTCCCGGATCGCCCCCGGGACGAACCACAACGGTTATCGCTGTTTTGCCTCGAGCTGGATCAAAGCCTGAGCAAACTCTTTGCCCAGGTCGAGGTAACCGGCGGAATCGTAATGCCACGGATCCGAGTAACCATACTGGTCCGTCGAAACGACGGTCACTGCATTTCCATCCAACCGGGCGTAGTTCATTTGAGCCGCTCGTACAATCTGGCCATGCTTCCAGGTCGGCGGGTCTTTTTTGGCCATTGAAATCCGCCCAATCGCCACCGGCAAATCATCCTGGCGAAAAGCGGCTCGCACCAGGTCCATCAGACGTCGCTGGTTCGCCTGGTAAGCCTGGGCAATCTCCGGCGTGTAATGAGCATCACTCTCGCCTTGCATCCAACAAATCCCGGACGGGATCAGACGGTCAGGGCTTCCATCTCCATCGATGTCACGTTGGAAATAGGCGTGCTTTACAGTGGCCAGGAAATGATCGTATTGGTTCACCCCGGTCGGACCCTTGAAATCGGGTTCCCAACAGCCAAAATTCCCAGCCGCGTCTGCCGCGATGGAAGTGCCACCGCGGGAATACTTGATGATCGCGATGCGTCTTTGGGGAAACTGCTTTTGCAGTACTTGGG
Source organism: Planctomycetota bacterium (assembly GCA_036137535.1). Taxonomy (GTDB): domain Bacteria; phylum Planctomycetota; class Planctomycetia; order Pirellulales; family Pirellulaceae; genus JABAAE01. Next base: position 4,024 of record JAZABE010000409.1, read on the forward strand.
CAAAACTCAACTCAACGCCAAACCGGTTGGAATACGTGTTCGCTTGACCGTTTGATTTGAACCCGACGCCATGCCCTGGCTGCAGTGTCGCCCAAGTTCCTTTGCCATCCACGGCTGCATTGTCCGGCGAAGTATTGCCATGAAAAATCAGCACCCCCTTTTGAGGTCCTGCCAGCTCGGCAGGAAGCTGATTGACATAACCATAGCCATCCATATTCGATTGCCCACCCAGGTAATAGACGTGGTAATCGGTCGACCACACCTCCGCGGTCCGCGGTAAACAAACCGCCAGGACCATCAAGGCCATTCTAAATTTCATCATACTGCATTCCCAAAAAGTAAGTCATCTCTGCATCCAGCCCCATTGGGTTACTTTTTAACCACGCTCAGGACCTTGATGGATTTCGCGTTAAATTTCCCGTTGTCCATTTTCCCAACCACCCGCGCTTTCCGAATACAGTTGCACAATCCATCTTCGGCATGGGCATCGCCATGGTCATCAATACTCGAGCCCTCGACGTAGTAACCTTTTCCGTCAATCCGAACCGCCAGCGTACAGCCTTCGCCCTCCATGCCAAAATTGCATTCACCGCAGGAAATCTCGACTTCGGCATCAATTGAACCGGGCTGAGCGACCACACTTCCTTGAGTTGGGTTCGTGGTTGAGGCATCGTCTTTGACGCAACCGGTCATCAAGAACACCAGCAAACTTGCAACCAATCCCTGGAAAGAAGAAAACAAAACCGGCGGTTTATTCATTTTCAATCTCGCTTCAACAAGAACCCGGAAAACAGGAATTCGACCCGGGAGTTCCCGGTGCCAGCCAAACCATGCTCAATTATAAGTACCGAACCCGCTCTTGGTAATCCAACGAGGAAAAACCCGGGATTCCAGGCTGCCCCGGAAGGCAATCGACTCCCAACTCAACGCAACCCATCCCCCCAGATTCCCGCTCAAACACGGTTCCCTGACATGGAATGGATTCAACGGGACCTACGGGGATTAATAAA
>JAZABE010000410.1:0-3159 GCA_036137535.1 Planctomycetota bacterium
GGCTTAAGTCAACAACGACTTGAATTCTCTTAATCGCAATTTTGAAATTCCTCCCTGCCGACCTCCTTCACAAACGGCGCCGCGGACCCCTACAAAATCCGGGGCAAGAGTCGTCACCTGATCCAGATCCCCTTCGCTTATCGTTCCCGCCAGAACCGTCCGAATCCCTTTCTGTTTTGCAGAAAGGATCAACTGCTGCAACTGAGCGATTCCAATTTTATCAAAACACCTTTTTCCATCTTTCGCATAAGTGTCCAACAGAAAATAACCGATGCGACTCTCCATCGCGTGTTGCAAGATGTCTTCAGGACAAGGTGATTGAGCCACTTTCCAATCCGCATACCCAACCGCCACAGGCTGGCAGCTTTGCTTGATGCGCTTCCAAATCCAATCTATCCGGTTTCTCCAATTCGTATGGATTGACCCGGCCAATCCACATTTGGCAAAAGAGAGTCCCTCAGGAAGGTCGCCAGTGCCGAAAAACGATTCACACTCCTCAATTTCTCCCAAAGCTGCGCTCACTGGAGTCAGCCCGTTAATCGCTTTGATGATTTTGGCGATTTCCAAATTATCAGCTTTGCCTAAAGCCCCGACCGTTGGCTCCTTCACATCTAGGATATCAACACCTACACGGTGTGCCATCAAGGCTTCTTGGAGATTTCGCACACTAACTAACAACCTCAAAGAACACGGATGAAGCATCATAGAATCCATTCTGGCGGGACTCGCGAGATCAAATTAAAGTACAGACAAGTCCTTACAAGGGCCGTTCCGTTAACCGTTCTGGGTTGTCCGCTAAAACCGGATCAAGCTCATCGGAACGATCGCCTAAGATGGACTGATAAATATCATAAAAGACAGGAACCAATATCAAAATCAGGCTCGTTGCCGCCAGCAAGCCAAAACAAAGACTCGCAGCCATCGGAATCAAAACCTGCGCCTGAAAAGAACGTTCCATCAAAATAGGAAAGAGCCCGGCGATCGTCGTTAACGAAGTTAAAATCACAGGCCTAAACCGGCGTCTTCCGGACTCCAGCAAAGCCTCCCTTAACGGCATTCCCTCTCGATATCGAGTATTAATGAAATCAACCAATACAATAGAGTCATTCACAATTACTCCAGTGAGCGCCACCATTCCAAAGAAACTGAATAGGGTTAAATCCAAGCTCATCAAATAATGACCGAGAATGGCCCCAATGACTCCAAAAGGTATGATTCCCAGAATAATCAAGGGTTGCATGTAGGTGCGAAATTCGACGGTAAGCAAGACAAACATTGCCAAAAGCGCAACCACGACCCCCGAAAACAAACTACTAAAGGATTCCTGGTTTTGTTGTGCCTGACCTTCCCAGCGAATGTAGATGCCTGGATTCTTTTTCAACAAATCCGCGGCAAAGGTCTTCTTAAAATCTTGGACGATTTCATGGGCATTCGCATTTTTTTCCACATCCGCTGAAATGGTAATCGTTCGCTTCTGGTCGACTCGGTTGATTTCAGAATAGCCCTGCGAATAACGAAAATTTGCCAACTCTGTCACCGGAGTGTTGCCGATCAGGATATTTTCGAAATCCTGCATGGAACGCCTTTGTTCCTTCGGATAACGCACCATCACTTTAACTTCATGTCGGCCACGCTGAATCCGTTTCGCTTCACTGCCATAATACGATGAACGAATCGCCCCAGCGACCGTTGCCAAAGTTACGTTTAGCCCTTTGGCAGAATCCCGCATATCAATCTGCAGTTCTGGCTTACCGGGTCTGGAATCATCCTCAACATCAATCACGCCGTTGTACGAACTCAGCTTTGCCTTGCAAGCTTCAATCGCCTTTTCAAGTTGCGCCGTCATTTTTTTGGGAGCTTGAATCTGGAACTCAATCGATGATCCACCCGGCCCCATTTGCTCAGTACCGAATTTCACGATTTCCGCACCGGGAATCTCACCGACCTTTTCTCGCCAACGGTCAACGATTTCTTGGCTAGTCCATTGACGCTGAGAAACAGGAATCAGCTCAACTTCCACGTTTCCGACGTGACCGCCACGTGTCACGCCCGTTCGTGCCATTGGCCCCTGAGCTGCGATCTGCCCAATACTTCGATAAACAACCCGGACACAACCTTCCCCAAATTCTGCTTGGTATTCCTGGTCCAATTCACCAATGGCGTTTTCGATCTTCTGAGAGATCATCAGCGTACGTTTTTTCGGGGTGCCATCCGGAAATACGATCGTGCCTATAATGACACGGCTGTCAAGCTTGGGAAAACCGACAAAGGGAGTTAAACCTGATGCAATGAAACCAACAGAAAAAATTAGCATGCTGATCGCCGCGATGATCACGATGATCCGATTGCCCAACGACCATCGCAATCCGGGTAGATAAACCCCTTCGATAAAGCGATTTAGGCCTTTCGCGGCAACCTTGTTAATCCTCCCAAAAACCGTTCCCAGAAAACCAATCGGGAGAAAAAAACCACGCAACATTCGCATGAACAAATTGTTTTCATGGGCAAGGTGGCAAGGCAAAATAAAAGTACTTTCCAAAAGCGAAATCACCAACATCGCAATGACGGCAATTGGCATGACGGCGATAAACTTGCCCATAACCCCAGTGACAAACATCAGGGGCATAAAAGCAATAATGGTGGTCACCACAGAAGCACAGACCGACGGGAGAACCTCAGTGGTGCCATCGATCGCAGCTTGCAACAAACTCTTATTTCGCTGACGATGTTCATGGATATTTTCGCCAATCACAATTGCATCATCGACAACAATTCCCAGAGCCATCAAAAACGCGAACATGCTAAGCATATTCAAAGTTTGCCCCGTGCCTAACAAAATATACCCTGAACCCAGGATTGCCACGGGAATCCCCAGCGCAACCCAGAATGCCAACTTCAATTCAAGAAATATAGCCAAGACGACAAAGACCAACACGAGCCCTTGAAGCCCATTGCGGATCAGCAGGTTCATGCGATCTTCAACGTCTACCGAGGTGTCTCCCCAGTAAACTAACCGGTAACCTGAGGGCATCATTTCCTGTTTTTTGGCCAGATAATCTTTGACTGCCTCACAAACAATCAACAAATCCTCATCCGAAGTTCGTTCCACCGACAAAACTAAACCTGGCTCCCCGTTAATCCTATGGATCGAGACTTCAT
>JAZABE010000411.1:0-1448 GCA_036137535.1 Planctomycetota bacterium
GGTTCTCCCTAAACCCCAATGATTTTCCAGGCCCAAGACGACTCCACACTCTTCCGCCTTTTTCAAACAACGGGTTAATGAATCGATCACCCATTGAAAACCTTGTTCATCCGTGCAACCTTCCAGGCGAGGTTCGATGCCCTTATTATCCATCAATTCTTCGAAATTCTTGGATGTACCCCAGCGCCCCGTATTCACCCGGATCGTGGGAATGCCTAGCTTGTAGGCCATTTCAATTTGACTGATGGTTTTTTCGATATTTTTTTCTCGGTAAGCTTTGTCGGGTCGCAAAAACCCCTGGTGGGTCGACATTCCGCACAAATCCAGACCATTCACAAATGCCCTGCGTTTGAGTTTTTGCAGAAATGAATCCGAGGTGTCTTCCATTTGCACTTGAAGCAACTCAACACCATCAAACCCCATTCGGGCAGCCGTATCGATGCATTGAGGCATCGTAAGTTTGGACCCACCTCGAAAGGTAAAAAAAGAATACGTTGAAACCGCAATTCGGTTCGGCACATAGGCAGAATTACGGTGTTCTCCAGCAGAAGCTTCGAGTGTTCCCCACGCTTGAGACAGGGGAATTGCTGACGTTACGGCAAGACTGTTTTGCATAAAACGGCGGCGGTGCATCAGGGCGACTCCAAGAGGTTCGAAACTCGTATCAGTTTCACTAAATCATGGATCCTGTCAATTAAAAGCGGGAACGTTTTGCAAAAAACACGCAATTTTATGTTTCAAACCGAAGCAATCTTTCAACCGCAACTCTGAGTTCTTTTCTTGCGGTTTCGCCGGTGCCAGCTAAACTAAACGATTGGAGCCTGCTTTTTCTTTCCAACTCGGGAAACCCATTGAACGCTAATCTTTTGCCCCCCGAAGAGTGCATTCTTCGATCAGTAGAATTTACCAAAGAGATTCGACAACGAGTCGGAACCGTTGTGGTTGGTCAAGAAGTGATGGTTGAGCGCACGTTAATCGCCTTGTTCACCAGTGGGCATCTGCTTTTACAAGGCTTGCCAGGCCTTGCCAAAACCCTTTTGGTGAGCGTACTGTCCAAGACGATTGACCTAGACTTTTCCCGGGTTCAATTCACCATTGACTTGCTGCCTTCCGACATTCTTGGATCCGAGATTCTCGATCAGCGTAATAATGAATTCCGTACGCTTAAAGGCCCAATTTTCACCAACCTTCTGTTGGCCGACGAAATCAACCGGGCAGCGCCCAAGGTCCAAGGCGCCTTACTTGAAGCAATGCAAGAAAAAAAAGTCACCATTGGCAGCGTGACCTACGAACTACCAGCTCCCTTTTTGGTGATCGCTACCCAAAACCCAATAGAACAGGCTGGTACATTTGAACTCCCTGAAGCCCAACTGGATCGCTTCATGATGTGCCACCGATTAAGTTACCCTGAAGTCGAACATGAAAAAGAAATTTTGAAACGTAACGCG
>JAZABE010000412.1:0-1939 GCA_036137535.1 Planctomycetota bacterium
TTGGACGAAGCTAGATTCGACTTGGAAAAAGTCAAATGCCAGATCCGCCAATCGATCCAGGAATGGCAGGTGAGTGCAACAACTAGTTGTTTGCTGGAGCTCGTTCGTGAGGCTTATGAAAAACAACGGCAGCCAGAAACTTTAAAGGAAGCTTCGGATTTTCTGTGCCAAATTTCTGGGGGACACTACACGCGGATTTGGACAAAATTATCGGAAGATGTTTTACTGGTTGACACCGCAGAGGGTGAATCATTGCCCGTTGAAATTTTGAGTCGTGGTACCCGTGAATGTGTGTATTTGGGATTGCGTTTAGCTTTGGTAACGGCTTATGCCCGGCGTGGTGTTGTTTTACCTTTGGTTTTAGACGACGTGCTGGTCAATTTCGATACGGCTCGAGCAAAAGAGGTCGCACATGCCCTGAAGATATTTTCTGAAAAGGGCTATCAGGTCATCTTGTTCACCTGCCACGATCATATACGCGAGTTGTTTATCGAAATGGATTGTGATGTTCGTGAACTTCCCCATCACGCAGAGATTGTTGACCGTGATGAGACTGTGATTCGACCTCGACTGGTTGCTGAAAAAGGCGGAAATTTAGAAGGTCAGTCCGTGGTTAAGCGGGAAATCGCGGAAAGTCAAAGCGTAATTCATGTTCCGGCGATTTCGGGCGGTGTAAACTATGATCTGTTGAATCGGCGTTTAGGGTATGAATTCAGTCTGGGGGATCCTATTGGTCAGATTGACCCCGTTCCGATTTCTTGGCCCGCCCAGCGATATGAGATTGTGGACCAAGCCGATGAAAGAATCGGGGGGGACCGAGAGAATCGGGTTGCCGCAGATGATGAAGCGGCCTAAGGAACCAAGCGAACCAACGAGCTAAACGCGCTGGCGCTCAACCATTCGTTTTGTTGATTTTCTGCAGGCCTGGCACCAGCAGAAGCATGGCTTGTTGGCTAGTGTGAGTTTGTTGAGGGCCTTGGTCATCTGTCCAGAAGTTTATCACCTCTGAGCTTTATCTGATTTTGACAGCCAAGTTTTTTGCGTAATCTTTGTCCATCCGCTGCGGAAATTTTTCATGACTGCGGAGAAATGCTAAAACCCTGTTTTGGGGTGGAGTCAGGACTCGCGTTTGATGACCGATTTGAATCAACCAAATTTGGTGAATATATTCGTTGACAGCAGTATTCCAATCATAGTCTCCTCCTTCAAGTTGATTTTGCTTTTGGATGTCATAGGTTCCTGCTTTGATATCAGCGGCCATGGATTTACCAAGAAATCCCTGCCGATCAAAATTCCAGGTTTTAGAGTGCCGGTTCCAGGCTTCGGTGTAAACATGGAAGCACTCTTCCCAGAGCGCATTCATTCTCTCTGGTCTCCACAAAGAGCTATCGAGGCGTTCCAGTTTGAACCCGGTGCCTTTCCAATTGGGAAAATAGGGCCAGATATCGGTTTTCATTGAAATCACGTAACGACCGGTAGTCCGGTAGATTTGTTCTTCAAGAGGCCTCAAGGTTTTGGTCGAGCCAATTGCAAATGCGAATCGATCTCCCATAGTTTTGAGTAATTCAGGTTGATCGACTTTTCCATCCGCATCCGTGTCCAGCAAGCTGCTGAAAAGTTTGATGGCCTGCAGCACGACTTCCTTACCGGTTCGATGGGTATCCCCGGTTATTTTGGGTTTCTGTCCGGTGCCAAGAATGTAGAAATTGCCGATTCGGTAGACATGGTTAAACGGTTTGGGGATGTGCCTTTCAAATACCGGATCTGCTGGGAAAGCCCCCCCGGAATCCTGAGCAATACCAATTCTTGGCAGCAGGTAGGAACTTGCGAAAAACAAAAATAAGATCTGCAAGCAATGGCCTGTTCGCATCCGTTTTCTTTCTAGTAATTGTAGGTTTTTCGTTGAGTTTAACCGCGGCTGTCCGTCCTGTGGATGCTT
>JAZABE010000413.1:0-2009 GCA_036137535.1 Planctomycetota bacterium
TCGGCACAGCATTCCGTGGTAATGGTGAAACCTGGAGGGACTGGTAGCCCAATGCTGGTCATTTCTGCCAGGTTGATTCCTTTGCCTCCCAAAAGGTCTTTGCCCATTCCCGTTCCATCGGTCCTGGTTTTGCCAAAGTAATAAGTCATCTTGCCGTTCGACATTGTTTCCCCGTGAATTGGTTGTGTGTTTGCTGAAGAGTTTTCGATTGAAAGGGCTTGCGTTCAAAAAATGGCAACCCGCGAATGTATCATTCGGTGAAGGTGGAGTCAATGAAGGCATCTCTTTTATGGAGTCAAGATTTCCCTTGCACGGGTTCGCAATGTACTGAAGTACGTGAATTTGTGTTTGTTCAATCGTTATATTTTCCCTTATGAGCAATTTAGGGCGCTCGCATTGGCCTAAATTGCTGCGAGAGTTCCCCTGTTAACGGTCATAAATTGCCAAAACCCTAAGATCCCCAACATTGGTATGGGTTGGTCCAGAAACTAAAAGTCCCCCTGCCTTTTGGAAGAAATGATACGAATCGTGTCGGCTTAAATAGCTTAAAGGGTCAAGAGACTGTTGGATCGCGTTTTCAATAACGGCAGAATTAACGCTTGCGCCTGCAGCGTTGGTTGGCCCGTCTTCGCCGTCGGTCCCCACGGAGGTGAATTCAATTTCGAAACGCTTGCAGAGCTCGGAACGCATGATCTTTTCCAGGATGAGTAATGCCAGGTGCTGGTTTCGCCCTCCCTTTCCATGAGGGTCGTTGAGTTTGACCGTGGGCTCTCCGCCAGAAATAAAATAATAGGGCTGATTGAAATTGCCTTTTCCGATTCGCTGCAAGGCTTTTTGCCAAATTGCGTTGGCGACGGATTCAACGTCGTTTTCCGCCGTCGTTGCCAAGTGGGTTTCAGTTTCATTTCCGGATTCCAAGGACAAGCGCCTCATGGCCTGGATAGCTGTCGTATTGTCACCAATGATGTGGTTAAAGATCGTGTGAATGGGCTCCTTTTTACCGGTCTCAGTTTTATCTCTTTTTCCGATCGCATCGTAGATTCGTGAATCCACCTCTTTTCGCTCGGGGTCAAACAACTGCAGGATTGAAAGTGCTTTTCGGCAATCAACCGTGTTGGGGACGGTCATTCCGGAGGCAATCACGTCCAATGGGTTGCCAGGGACATCGGAAATAATGAGTGAATGGAAGGAATGGCCCTGGAATCCTCGGACCAGTCCTCCAGCCTTGATTTGGCTGATCGCTGATCGCACACAGTTGAGTTGGTTGATTGTTGCGCCATTTTGGCCAAGGAACCGAGTCATTTTTTGTTTAGACTCCAGCGGGACGCCATCGATTGGCAAGGGGGTCAATGCAGAGCCTCCCCCTGAGATCAGGCAGATGACCAGGTCTTTTTCTGTCGCTGAATGGACGAGTTCGAGTATTTTTTTTGCGCCTTTTCTTCCCTTTTCAGTTGGTTCATTGAGCGAAGCAGGCCTGCCCCCATGTAAAGTCAAAAATGGATGCGGTTCGACGCAGTTATCGGGGACGTTGATCCATCCCGTTACTTTTTTGTCGGGTGAGATTTTTTTCAGCACAGGAATTAGCCCTTTTGCCATTCCGGCACTGGCTTTACCGGCTCCAGTGATGATTAGTTGCTCAAAATCGGCGAAGGGAATGGGGTGACCCGCAAGCGACAGGGAATTTTGGGTCCAGTCGATTTGTGATTCGACCAGCTTGGTGCTGTCCACCGCAAGAATCCCTGCCTTCCAGAAATTTTGGGTTCTTGGTTCAGCATTGGTTTTCATGGTTCGCCTGAACGGTTCACGTTTTGCCTGAACAGTGTGTAAAGCAATCGCTTTATAATAATGTCAATGCATTGACATTTTGGGTGCAGTCAATTCAAGGTTCTATTCAGTCTAGCGATTTTGATGTCCCCGGATAATCACCTATGCACTGTGGTGCCCACTTCAAGTATGCTTGCGAACCTGCGTTGACAGACGTGAGGTTAGGCCTGAAAATTCAGGATCTC
>JAZABE010000414.1:0-1152 GCA_036137535.1 Planctomycetota bacterium
ATTCAATCGCTCACGGGCGGCATCCAAAATCTTTTGGGTTTGACTAGAACCACAGCGGGTTGCTCCCAATTTCCTGACGGCAATTAAACCATCAATATCTCGGACACCCCCGGCCGCTTTGACCTGAACCTGTTTGGCGGCGTGGGAGCGCATCAGTTGCAAATCCTCGTGGGTTGCACCCGAGGTTCCAAACCCGGTTGATGTCTTGACCCAATCCGCAGACAGTTCACTGCAGATTTGGCAAAGCTTAATCTTCTGTTCATCTCCCAGATAACAGTTCTCAAAGATGATTTTAACTTTTTGTTTTGCAGCGTGGGTGACTTCGATAATGGGCTGGATGTCATCCTGAACGTATTGCCAATCAGAGGAAAGAACTTTGGAGATGTTGACGACCAGGTCAAGTTCTTGGCAACCATCTTCGAGAGCTCGTTGTGCTTCCAGTCTTTTCAGGTCAGTGGTTTGACCTCCGTGGGGAAATCCGATCACTGTCGAAGCCTTGACGGTGCTGCCCGCGAGTCGTTCAGCGCATCGTTTCAAGTAATAAGGCATGATGCAGACACTGGCAACATCATAAGCCAAAGCCAGGTCAATGCCTTGTTCAAACTGGGCATCTGTTGTGGCTGGGTTTAACAACGCGTGATCGATCATCTTGGCAAGGTCGTCGTAAGCATAGTCCATAGGGGTTGTCCTTTCAGTGGGTTGAGCCGAGGATTCATTTCCTGGTTGGCTTTCTTGCCATTTAAACGCTAGGGAGTGTTTGGGTTTTGGCGGGGAATAAAGTTGCGCAAATAGGTGCAACTTTGCCTGAGCGAGTTTTCACGCGACTCGGCACAACTTTCATAGGCTCGATCTTCCACTTCCACACAGACTGGTCCCTTGTACCCGGTATCCGTTAATGTTGAGAAAAATTTCCCCCAATTGACATCCCCCAGTCCTGGAAGTTTGGGGGTATGGTATTCGTTAGGGTGAGCCAGAATGCCCACCTGGTTCAGTTGAGTCCTGTCAAGCCTGACATCCTTGGCGTGGATGTGGAACAGTTTCTCTGAAAAATCCCTGAGGGGTTTCAGGTAGTCCATTTGCTGCCAAATCATGTGGGAAGGATCGTAGTTGAGGCCCAAGGATTCGCTGGGAATTTCTGTGAACATGCGATCC
>JAZABE010000415.1:0-2527 GCA_036137535.1 Planctomycetota bacterium
GCGATGCGTTATTGACGCTTGCTGATCGAGGTAAGGTAGGGGAAAAGTACCTGGTGGGCAGCGAAAACGAGATTACCAACATTGACTTGGTGACCCAGATTTGCCGAATTTTGGACCAACAAGAGCCACGGCGAAACGGAAGGGGTTACAGCGATTTGATTGCATTGGTGAGTGATCGCCCGGGACATGATTTTCGTTATGCAATCAATCCTGCCAAAATTAAATCAGAATTGAATTGGAATTCAAACATTGATTTCCGTCTCGGTTTGGAGGGCACCGTTCGGTGGTACCTGGAGAATCGATCGTGGCTTCTGTCCAGGCAACCCTAATGCTTCACCGCACACTTAGCTGACTACCTTACTAGAGAATTTTGCTTGAGCGAGACAACAAAACAAAAAAAAGCAATCTTGGTTTGTACATGGGACTGGTATTACTATTCCCATCGACGAAGCATTTCGAAGATGTTGTTGCAAGCCGGTTACCAGGTGATTCTCGTGACCAAGGTTTTCAGCCTGCGAGAGGAGATCGAAGCAGATGGTGTTCAGATTATTGAGCTTCCATTTTCTCGCCCGAGCTTGAATCCTTTCCGAGAATATCAAGTTACTAAACAGTTGAAACAGATTTACCAACGAGAAAAACCTGACCTTGTTTTTCATATTGCGTTTAAGCCAGTACTCTATGGTTCACTTGCAGCACGCAAACTAGCCATACCCATCCAGGTGAATGCGATCGCGGGAATGGGCCAGTTGTTTTTGGGGCAATCCCTGAAAATCCGATTGATTCGAGCGTTGGTGATGTTTTTGCTCAAATGGACTTTTAGGAATCAATGCACCCGGTTAATTGTCCAAAACAACAAAGATCTGAAGTATCTCAAGGACAAATTGAAAATCTCAGAAAGCCGGCTTTTCTTGATCAAAGGGGTGGGTGTTGATTTGAACGACTTTTGCCCTGTTGAAAAGCCGGTTCGAGATAAAGTCGTTGTCACGCTGGTTTCCAGATTGATCAAAGAAAAAGGCGTATTGGAACTGGTGGAGTCCGCTCGCATTCTAAAAAAGAGGAACTTGGAATTTGAAATTCGCTTGGTTGGTGATTCTGATTTTGAGAGTCCTCAGCAAGTGACCAAAGAGCAAATCGCTCAATGGGAAGTCGAAGGGTTGGTTGTTTGGCAGGGATTTCAGGAAAACATACAGGCAGTTTATGCTGAATCCGATGTCGCAGTGTTGCCTAGTTATTCTGAGGGACTTCCCAAATCATTGATGGAAGCATGTGCCTGTGGGTTGCCAATTGTGACGACAAACAATTCTGGCTGCCTCGAAGTTGTTGAGGACAATTTTAATGGATTTATTGTCCCTGCCAAAGACGCGGTATCACTGGCCAACGCGATTGAAAAGTTAATTCGTGATAAGCAATTGAGAGATGCATTTGGGAGACGAAGCCGTGAAAAATCGGAAAGAGAATTTGAATTGAAAGCAATTCTGAAACAGACAGCAATTGCCTGTAGTCTTCCAGTGGCAACGGATGATCTGGCCGGATTGCGAGCCGATGTCAGTTGGGAATAAACCGGGTAACCGATTTGACCGTTAAAAGCGGAACTGCGGAAAGAACCGAATACCGCTTTGTTTAATTGATTTCATAAGCGATAGAAAGGAACCCTGTTCATACTAGTTTTAACACTAGGTGTTTTTTCAAAGGAAATGTCACCCACAGGGACGGAGTGCGCTTGGAGTGGGTAGAAATGGTGCTGTGGGGTTTCGCCGGGAACAAAACGTTGGGAAATATCGAATGAATCCAAGGCTGTTTTTTTCAAGTGTTATCAATATTTTCTTGAAATAGTGGTAAAACAACGGGTGGTGTGCGGGAGTTAATCACAGGAACCGCATGATTGAGCAGAAACCATTGACGTTTATGTTGGGAAGATTTTGAATTGTGAGTAACCCCATCTCAAAAATCTGTTGTATCGGTGCAGGCTATGTCGGTGGTCCGACTATGGCCATGATTGCCAAGCAATGTCCTCACATTGATGTTGAGGTGGTCGATATCAATCCTGAGAGAATTAGCCAATGGAATAGTGAGCATTTACCGATCTATGAGCCGGGATTAAACGACATTGTGAAAGGATGTCGGGGAAAAAATCTCTCGTTTACGACCAATATCGATGATGCGATCCGCGCAGCGGATCTCGTTTTTATTTCCGTGAACACGCCAACCAAAACATTCGGTGTGGGAGCGGGCCGTGCAGCAAACCTGGAGTTTGTAGAGAAGTGTGCGCGGCGAATTTCAGAAGTTTCGGTGGGACACAAAATCGTTGTTGAAAAATCGACGTTGCCGGTTCGGACTGCTGAAGCAGTGAAGACTATTTTGCATAGCTCTAGTAACCAAGCGACTTTCGATGTCCTCAGCAACCCTGAGTTTTTGGCAGAAGGAACTGCGGTAGAAGATTTGCTGGATCCGGACCGTGTTTTAATCGGTGGTGAAAGCCAGGAGGCAATAAATTGCCTAGTTGATGTCTATGCCAATTGGGTGCCTA
>JAZABE010000416.1:0-3162 GCA_036137535.1 Planctomycetota bacterium
GAAAATACCTTTCGGTCGAAGTACTGTTCAAACTTCGGGAGATGATGAAATTCAGCTCCGCCACGGCATTAACCCAGCAAATCGAGCGCGATGTAGCGCTTGTTCGCCACCGGATCAACCAATAGACCTGCCTCGAGTCACTGTTTAAGTTTTTCACTTTTTTGCCAAGTGACTGCTCCGGCCCGCTGGATTTGCTGCCTCAGTGCTCCGGACAATTCTCGGAATTTTTTGGGATTCTTTTCGGACAAGTCCACTGTTTCTCCTGGGTCTTTTTTGAGATCGAACAATTCAATCGGAGTAAACGGTGTGTTTCGGACCAATTTCCAGTCTCCCCGGATCATGGCATTGGTAATCATGCCTCCATACCGAGTTCCCCCCTCTCGTCGATGGAAAAACAGGTCACGAGGGGCCAGCCGCTCCTCTTCGCCGGTCGCTAGTTTCAACAGGCTTTTGCCGTCAACTTCCTTCGGCGCAACAATTCCGGCTACCTCGCATACCGTTGGAAGCAAATCCATCGTCATCACTTTTTCGTCCGAAACGCTACCGGCCTGAATTCTGGAATTCCATTTAATGGAAAAGGGCACACGAATGCCCCCTTCATACATACTCTGCTTTCCATCCCGGAGAGCTCCATTCTGTCCCCCGACATTCACTTGCCCACCGTTGTCGGAAACGAAAATCACGACCGTCTCTTGCTCAAACCCCGTCTTTTCCAACGACTCAAGCACACGCCCAATGCCTTCATCCAGGTGTTCTATCAAAGCGACAAGTCTGGCCCGTGACTCCGTGATTCCCTTTTCTCTTTGCTTGATTTTCCGCAACCAGGCCGGGGGCGGCTGAATAGGCGTGTGGGGTGCGTTGTAAGCCAGATAAAGGAAAAACGGCTGCCCACGTTTTTGACGAGTTTGGATGTAATCCTGAGCCCACTGGGTGAACAAATCGGTAGCATGACCTTGAGGATTAATTTCCAATTCGTTCTTTCGCATGTAGTTTATATTGTGACGGCGATGGTGATAATAATCATCCATCATGTCACCCAAGAATCCATGGAACAAATCAAACCCTCGATCGGTAGGACGGTTCGGCGCTTCCAGCCCAAGATGCCATTTACAAATAGCGGCCGTGTGGTAGTTCGCAGTTTTCAAGAGCTTTGGTAACAAAACACAATCCGGTGCCAGGTAGCCCCAGCTTTCCTCCTTCCGAGTTCTGATCACACCGGGCACGCCCACTAATTCCGGGTACCTTCCGGTCATAATCGAGGCTCGCGTCGGGGAACAAACTGGACAATTGGCGTACGCTTTCGTAAACCTCATTCCCGAGTTCAAAAGCTTGTCTATATTTGGAGAAACCAGGTCTTTCGCGCCGTAGCTCGACAAATCCCCATAACCGAGATCGTCAACTACGATCATGACGATATTCGGAGGACGGTCGCCTTCAGCCCTGCAGGACGCCCCAACAAACAACAATAAAAACACGAACAACACGCTAAGTCTTAAATTTCCCACAGTTAGATCCCCAAAAGGTAAAAACCCATTTTGGATTCAATTCATCCCTTTTTCCACCGGTGCCGTCACTCGACCAGACCTTCACCTACCGTCCGGTCACGCCTAAAAAGCGTTAGAATTTCCCCCGGAACCAGCCTAACAGTTATTTTATTAGCCGATTTGGTCTATATTACCCTTCATGAAATGTCCCTTTTGTAGAACCGATAACGACAAAGTCATCGACTCGCGTGGTAGCAATGATGGTTTTGCCATTCGCCGCAGGCGGGAATGCCTGTCCTGCGGTCGCCGCTACACGACTTACGAACGTTTGCACGAAGTCAATCTCAAAGTCGTTAAAAAAGACAACGTTCGCGACAACTTTGATCCGGAAAAAATTCGCGAAGGTTTACTCAAAGCCTGCTGGAAGCGTCCCGTCTCGGCGGTCCAGATCGAAGACATGGTCACCCGGATCGAACAACAGATTTATTCCAGTTTTGATATGGAGATTGACAGTCAAGATCTAGGAGAAATCGTGATGAACGAATTGATGAAGGTGGATCAAGTGGCTTATGTCCGGTTTGCGAGCGTGTATCGGGAATTCAAAGATGTGCGGGATTTTGTCGAAGAACTCGAACCGATGTTGCGTTCTCATTTCAAGTAAATTGTTACTCGTCTATTTGGCCCGGGTCTCGAGTCGACAAAGCGCCATTTTTTCTAGCGGATAATTTCAGTCACCAACGGGCCCCTTTAGCATTTTCCAAAACTCTTCGAGCCAAGGAACACTTTCGCCGGTTGAGTGAGACCATTGGTGAACGACCACATCAACCGCCGTTTTCAATACCACTAAGAGCAGCAGTAGAGGAAAAGGCGACCCCAAAAGTAACACGGGGACGGCCGCCAGGATAATCGCAAAATGCATGATCACCACCCGTCCGTAGGGTTTGAACATTTGCAATTCGACACTTGCGGATTTGAATTCACCCTTTCCGATGAAATTTTGCACGAAAGAAATCCCATGACTGGTAAACAGTCCGATCAACGGAACTGCGCCGCTCCAGCCGAATCGAAACCAAATCCACTGGACCGCATTGACGGCCAATCCAAAGAGCGTTTCAAAGACCGTGAGTGGAAAGGGTAAAATCGATGAGTTCGGTAGACCCCATCGTAAACCCGGTGGTGAAAATGTTCCATCGAACACTTCGTTTTCACCCAACCAGCCGCTGGCAAAAAAGCAGAAAACAAACATCCCATGTACCGCACAGAACACGCCAAAATGAACTATGAAAAAGGGAATCATCGTCAACTTTTTAACCCCTGCTCCCGCTCCCCCTCCCTGGACGATTGCCATTTTCAAGGCGTTGTAGATCCCGATAATCACGTTTTCCGCCCAGTAAAGAACCAGAATCACGTGAAGATCCCAACTTAAGAACAGCCCACCAAAAATCGGCATGAAATTGGCGACCACCAAGGCCCCAAGCGCTAATGAAAATCTACGGGGTCGATTCTGCATTTGTACATTGATTCAGGGGTTGCGGATAAGCAGTTTTACCTATTTCTACAGTGACGGAACCGTTCCCCCAAGCGCCGACTTGCGCATCCCGGCTTTTAACATTGGGAATGGCCCTAGCGATATTTTTGCCATAAGCTCGAATTGTCGTAAGCATCCCGGATTCGCCAT
>JAZABE010000417.1:0-1081 GCA_036137535.1 Planctomycetota bacterium
GGCCAGCAAGTTTAACAAACTTGGCTATTTTCAAGAAAGAGCGATCCGTGTGATTTCAACCGCCCACGTCATTCCAGCAGCCCAACCCCAAAAGCACCTCCGATGCACCTTTTCCCGGGAATTCATCCTGCACGAAAGCTAAAGATCGCGATTTCACCCTGTTTTAGCCGCGTAGCTGATCCATGTAATTACTCAGACCGAAACAGAAAAAATTAACTGCAGCGGCTTCATCCGACGCCTTGGCTGCTGCTTGCGCTTTGGAGAAGTATTTATCGAACACAGCCAGGTCCACTGCCATGTCTTCTTCTCGTGCCACCTTACGCAATTTGGCACCAATTTCTTCGAGTCGCACCAACAACTTTGCACCAGACACAGATTCTGTCCGCGTATATGGCCCTTTTCCAAACCTTGCATTTTGTCCAACTATTTTTTTTCCGGAGGACACTCCAGATAGCTTAACAGCAACATAAACGGCAAATGCAACAGCCACCGCTCCCAGCAACATCGCAAAGGGGAAGCTCTCCAAAACAGCACTTAAAGCACAGCCCAACAACGATGCCGCTAAAAGTGAATAAGCCACGGGTCCAGGACTTGAGTGCTTAGCACTACCCCCGATCGTCAATGGACTGGTCACGGTTTCAGTCGTTTCCAAGGTTTTATTCGCAACCTTCGCAATCGAAACCGTGATATTGTCAGGACCACCCCGCAAATTTGCCAAATCCACCAAAACGCGTGCCGCTCTTTCTGGATCCAGGTGCGAAAGCAATGATGCAATCTCATCATCTTCAACTTCACCGGTTAACCCGTCACTACACAACATGAAAATGTCACCGGCCTGAATAGGAAAAGGACCTTCAAGATCGACATTAACATCTGGGTAAGGACCCAGCGAACGAGTAATGACATTCTTGGGAATCAGACTGGCACCTGCAACGCCTGCTGGAACCGTACCCGAAGCTCTCATTTCCCAAACGAGTGAATGATCAAACGTCAATTGCTCGAGCTTCCGGTTGCGAACCCTGTAAACCCGACTGTCACCAACGTGGGCGATTATTGCACCATAGGGAAGTAAAGTCAGGGT
>JAZABE010000418.1:0-3940 GCA_036137535.1 Planctomycetota bacterium
CCCGATCCAGTACCACCCAAACCACCTCAATCCGAGAATAGCGATCCGCTATTGGAATCGTTACTGGCCAAGGCACGACCTATTATCGCAACCGAACGAGGCTTAAATTACCGGAGCCGCGCTAAGATTCAATCACTGGGAAAAAAAATGAAAATTCCCGGAGCAGTGATTGACCAGGCCCTGCAATTGTTGCACGGTGCTCCCCCAGCTGTCGGTACCGCCACCTCTCGTCATGAACGTGGCTTCGCCAAAATCATGGAACAAAAAATTTCCCAAATCCCCGGGAAAATATTAACAACTCGTATCGAAGAAAAAGCAATTTCCATTGGGACTCGAAAGCACCAACTGTCGGAAACGCAGGCTAGAAACATCGTGCGGCGAGTTGCAGAAGAGGTCAATGTTCCCAGAGTAACGCTCAACGAGGCCGAAAAGCATATCGAACAGGAAATCGCAGATTTATTCGGCGAAACCTCCCGGGTCAGCGTAGAAAAAAAACAACGTTTGATTCGCAACGGCAAAAGACTGGGTGTAAGCCGGGAACAAACCCAGTCCATGATCCAACGTCACCTGCAATTCAACTTTCGTCAGGCTCAATCGGAAAGAAACCTAACCGAGCGGCTCTGGGTAATTTCTGCGGTTCTGATCGTCGGAACCGGTTTTTCCCTATTTGTTTTTACCCAATTGCAACAAGCGAAACGGGAAAATGAGGCAGCCCAACAATCCGAAAAGCGGCGGCAACTCACGGCGAAACCTAATAACGACCTGCCCGACGTTGGAGCAAATCCCCAATGGTGGGATGATTCACTCAAACTTCTGTTACAGAAAACACGTTTGAAAGTTAATGGATTCCCAGACCTTCATGACCGGATGAAAAGCCGAGACCCATTGTCACGGGCATCGGCCTACCGAGATGTCTTTTCGCTCGGCGATGGAGTCATTAACCCAACCGTGACTCGACAACGGGTTTCTGCAGTCATCCCGAAGTTGTACCAGTCCGATCCCAGCCTCCAAGCAACCACCGGAATGCTCAATGGTTTCACGGAGTCCATTCAAATGCAAACAGGAACACTTCCCAAAACAGCCGATTTCTTTAGCAAAGCGTTTTGGGCACTTTCCCTGCTGAATGACATGGTCGGTGATGAATCGATGAGCGATGAAAAAGTATTGGCCATTCAAAAGATGATGGAACCCGTTTCCGGACGAAAATTTGACCTTTTCCTGTCCGCAGGACCTCGCCTACGCAAGCAGCGACAAGCCTTGATCGAAACTTATTTCAAGAATCTTGTGAACATTGGTCCTTCTTATCCTGATCTGGCCCCAGAGATTTTCGCAAAACTCGAGGCGTTAACCAAAAATCGAATTCAAGAAAACAAGCTTCAGGAATTGCGTTACCTGTTTTTAAACACGTTTCTCGGTTTTGACATCAAGCAGTGGCCAAAGTGTGCAAAACTCATTGAAAAATCGATTCTGGATTCGAACCTGAGTCACGTCAGTTTTTTTATTGACCTGATGGAAACCACTCCAAGCGAATCCCTCCAAGCCTACCTGAAAAACGCGTTATTCAAACAAGCTGGCCTCGCAACAAGAACTGAAACGGTGACACAGTCCGCTACTCGGTTGCGCGATTATTTTGAGATCAGTGTTCCCAAGAAGGTCTCCCCTGAAATGCCCCGGCGGGCACAGGTTGACCCGCTAATCATTCAATACACGGACAAGTGGCTGGATCGGCCAACCCAACTCGACAACCGTGAGTTAGCCGAATTACTGGCGGAATCTTGTTACTTGGCTACTTTGATGTGGCTCCTGAATTCTGAAACCGGTGAACCGTTCGAGAAACTGATCGCTGCGGGATTCCCTTCGATCGATGACCCAAATTACCTGACAAGGATAACAGGCTCCTCTTCCAAAGAAACTGAAATGGGCGGGGAAACAGATTTTGAAGATCAACCCGGAGGGGCCAGCCAACGATTTGCACGAGAACGGATTCAAACCGCCTTAAAACAGCTGAATCAGTTCAAAATTCTCACATCCACTCGAAGAATAACTGCCATCAATCTAGTCCAAAAGACTGCTCCAAGTATTTCGAGGCTTTCAGGTTTCGAGGCCAACATCCTGGCGGAATATCTTTTATCGCGAAAAAATTCCCAGGAGAACGAAAACGTTCTTGCCGCAATCCCCTCCTTCCGGCACTGGCCTCGGCTCGTGATTGCGGTTTCCGACCAATTACGTCAAAAACCGTTTCCCCACAAAACCAGTTTAGATGTTAGCAGTTTGCTACTGAACGAAGACTTGAAATTTTCAGGACCCGGTTGGCCAACTCAACTGAGCCAGCACTTGTTTGTGACAGGAATGCACCAACTGGAAATCAAACAGTCCGGCATGCCTGAGAAACAACAAGTTGATCCGGTCGTCAATCTCAAGGTTATCCTTAGTTTTCTGTACCGGCTACGCGCCCAATCTCTACAACTCGATACAAGTTTAATCGCTCATGGCAATCTCGAGTCAATCATGGATTTGTGTCTTAAACACTACCAAGGCCAGCTAACTGCTCTAGAGAAAAACAGCATCCTGGAAGAAATGGAACGCAACCGGACGGTCCAGGAAGCCCTGGGAACAGACCCTTTGACCAGATTGCAGTTAAAACAGGCCCATATCATTACTTGTCTGGAAGCGATTGACAAACCGACGAAACCCGATCCCTCCAAAACAGAGGCGCTATTGAAGCTCAACAGGCTGGTCAAAAACAGGTTCGCTCAATTCCCGTCGATTGTGGGCCAAATCGCGGAGAATGAAATCAAGATCCTTTTGTTTTACTATCGACACAAGCTAAAATAGTCCCTGTAATGTGGAATGTGCGGCACGCCAAACCGTTCTCTTGCATCAAGCAATTCAGTGAATCCCTCAAGGGTGCCAACCAGGTGAATGACGAATTACCCACTCAAAACCGCCGAGGGCTGTTCATCCGATGGACGGTTTACCTGTTGATCATTGGCTCGGCTTCCGCAGCGGCCAGTTACCGAATCCGACATGTCAATGTCTTTGACGTGGCCACACAGAATCTCAAAAGTTCCGAGGGCTCACCTCTGTTGTGTGCCAATGACCGCAGCCGTTGGTGTACATTGCGCGCCTTGGGCGATCACAATCGGTACGAAATTGACGACATCATTGCTGATCCCCAAACCGGGGAATTCAGCTTTGATCGCCGAAAATACAACCCCTTCTGGGCGACCATTGATCTGGTCAAACACCGGGATCAACACGGGGAGATGCATTTTTATTCTAGCAAGCCCACTCTGTTACCCACTCTACTGGCCTACCTTTACAAGGTCGTCAAAATGGCGACCGGCAAAGATCTGGAAAATCATCCATTTGCCGTGGTGCAACTCATGTTGATTCTCGTCAACGTGATCCCGATGGCCCTCTTTTTAGTCTTATTAGCTGCCACTTTGGAAATTCTCTCCGAAGACTCATTCACCAAAATCATCCTGGTAATTGCCGCTTCTTACGGCACTTTTCTTACCCCTTTTGCGATTACACTCAACAACCACTTGCCCGCAGCCATCAGTGTTGGGATCACTCTGTTCACACTGGTTTACCTCCTGAACGGAAGCACATCACTTGGGATTCACTATTTCAACGCCGGCATTTTTTCAGCATTCGCTGCTGCCAATGAATTACCCGCCCTTTCTTTTTTATGTTTCGTCGGCTTGATCCTGTCGCTTAGCAACTTGAAAAAGACACTTTGTTTTTTTGTGCCCGGAGCAACCCTGGTAATTGCCGCATTTTTCTACACGAACCACGCCGCGCATCACGATTGGATTCCACCTTATGCGCACCGAAACGATGGTCCACTCATCACAACCTTGACGAATGATCTGTTCAACGACGCTCAACAGCACATCGTCAGCCCGGCGTTGGTCCAGGCCATCAATGTTCATCG
>JAZABE010000419.1:0-2318 GCA_036137535.1 Planctomycetota bacterium
GCAGCCGCGCTGAAATGTGTGGCAACGGAATTCGGTGTGTTGCCAAATATGTCTATGACCATGGAATTAAGCGACAACCGTACCTGCAAATCGAAACCGACAACGGCGTGCTAGCACTGGAGTTAACCGTTGAAGACGACAAGGTCAAACTCGTGGAAGTCAACCTCGGGGAACCGATCCTCGAAGGACTCAAAATCCCGACCACTTTTGACCAACCCCAAGTCGTTGGGGAGTCACTGAATCTTGAAGACCAAACTTTTGAGATCACCTCTGTTTCCATGGGAAACCCTCACTGCGTCATTTTTGTGCCAGAATTAACCGACGAACTGGTCAAAACCTGGGGACCACAGGTTGAACGGGATCCTCATTTTCCCAACCGGGTAAATGTCGAATTCGTTCAAATTCTTTCCAAAACCGAATTAATTCAGAGGACCTGGGAACGCGGTAGCGGTGAAACCTTAGCCTGTGGAACCGGGGCCGGGGCGGTCTGTGTCGCCGGAGTCCTTACCCAAAGAACCGAACGCTGTGTCCAAATTCACCTCTTGGGAGGGGACCTGGAATTGGAGTGGCGTGAATCGGACAATCAAGTATATAAAAAAGGACCAGCAACTGAAGTTTTTTCAGGTGTATTTGATTACGAGCTCTAGAAAGGCCAAAACTGCCTATTGGCAAGGCACTGATGAAGAAATTCCTTAAAACACAACTTGGTCGGCTCGCGTCAAACGGGGTGTACTTGGCGACACAGCCTTGGTCAAAATCCCTCGACGTGAAAATTGCCCACTACGATCTATCCGCCAACCCAGCCCGTGATGAATTCACGGAAAACTGCATTTTTGCCTTCTGGCACGAATACATCCTTTTGCCCACCATGATCTGGGGTAACTCAAAAATCACACTTTTTGTCAGTCAGCATCGAGACGCGGATTGGCTGGTTAACACCGCCCATCACATTGGTTTCGATTCAATACGAGGATCGTCAACACGGGGCGGGCCTTCCGCCATACGAGCTTGTAAAGAAAAACTCAAAACTCACTCCATCGGCGTGACTCCCGATGGACCCAAAGGCCCCAGAAGGCAAATGGCATTGGGCGCGATTTACCTTGCATCCCGGCTTCAACGGCCTTTGGTTCCGGTGGGGTTTGGTTATCAAACCCCCTATCGCTTGGGAACCTGGGACCAATTTGCCATCCCCAGGCCCGGGAGCCGAGTTCGGGCTATTCTTGGCCCTAAAATTCACGTGCCGCCAAAAGCCACTCGCGAAGAGCTTGAACAATACCGTCTCTCCGTCACCCACGACATCAATACCCTTTGCGACACCTGCGAACAAGCAGCAGAGACCGGGAAAGCGATCGACAAGGAAACGATCTTCCAATACACCCGGCATAACCACTACGGCAATTCGGGTATCACGTTTTCCACGACTTCGTCACCGCAATTTGATCTGCGATTTTCCCAGTGCCAGGCCCGCCACGCGGCTTAACCCCATGCGATTATCCACGCTCACTTTGAGCGTTCTGCAAATTGCGGCGGAACCAACACTCTTAATCTCCCCGGCAAAACGCCAATTTTCACAGGAAGTTTTCCCCCGGGATCACCGTCCAATTGATAGGGAACTGGCTTCTGCGATTCAAGGACCAATTGCACCGAACGGGATTGGATGCAATCTTCCCACTTTTCATGCTGGCCAAAAATCACCCCGGTCAAATACGTTAAACCACTTACCAGACTACCGCCTTTGAAAGCACAAAGGTCCAGCTGGCCATCGGTTCCCTTTGCCGAAGGGGCTATTCGCAGGCCGGCTGCATAACGCGGAAGATTCACGGCAAACACCCATTTGGCCTGGTGGTGAAATTCCTTGCCCTTTTCGTCCCAACCCTGAATAGAAATAGTCGGATAGTCATAAGATCGTATCGAATCCAGAATCGGTTGTGCATAAGCTAAACGGTGAATATTGCCGGTACGAGATTGATCCACCCGACGAACCACTTCTGCATCAAATCCAACCCCGGCCATCACCAAAAACAGCCGCCCATTGGCTTGTCCGGCATCCAAGGCAATTCCCTGCCCGGCGGCAACAACCTCGGCAACCTGGATTGGGCAAGCTTTAACCCCAAGGTGTTTCGCCAATAAGTTTTCCGTGCCCAGGGGAAACACCGCGATCGAGGTGTGAGCCGATGTTCGATTCGCAATTAAAGAAACCGTTCCATCTCCGCCGGCCGCAACCACCGCCCGTAGTTTATGACAACCTAACAAACGCTCTGATTTTTCAACGACCTGTTCGATATCACTCAACACGGTGACGATCAAACCCTTGGACT
>JAZABE010000420.1:0-5563 GCA_036137535.1 Planctomycetota bacterium
GTTTTGCACCAATCGAGTTTCCCTTGGCTGCACGGACTGAAACAACACTCTATCCGATGAAACAAATTTATTTGCTGAACGGACTCTGCTAAGATGAGACCGTAACCATGCAATTACTTTCTCAAAATTCGATTTCGAAAATCCGCATTGCATCGTTTGCATTGGCTGCGGGTTTCGCCAGCTTCGTTTCGGGCGACGACGAAGACATTTCTCGAGAAAAATTGCGCTTTTTTGAAAACAAAATCCGTCCTGTCTTGGTAGACAAATGTTATTCCTGCCATTCAGCTGAAGCGGCCAAAAACGGCGATTTGAAAGGCCAGCTTCTTTTGGATTCAAAACAAGGCATTCTCAAGGGGGGAGAGTCAGGCAGAATCATTGATTTTGATCAGCCCAAAACAAGTTTGCTCATTAAAGCTCTGCAGCACGATTCGGTTGAGATGCCCCCCGACGAAAAACTGTCGGACAATGTCATTAAGGACTTTGAAACTTGGATTCTCCAGGGAACGCCTGATCCCAGGAATGAAAAGTCTATCAACTTGCGGTCGTTGTCATTGGAAAAAGGGAGAAAGTACTGGGCCTTTCGCCGCCTCAAACGTCCGGAAATTCCACAAGTCCAGTCAGATTGGTGCCAAAACGAAATAGACGCATTTGTCCTGCTTCAACTGAAATCGAAAAAGATGACTCCGGCCAAAAAGGCCGATCGTTACACATTGGTACGACGAGTTTATTTCAATCTGACTGGCCTTCCACCCACTCCAACCCAAGTTCAATCCTTTCTAAAGGATACGAACAACGAATCGAACCGTGACACGAGACTCAGCCGCGCGGTCGACCAACTTTCTTCCAAGCTCTTGAGCAGCGTCGAATTTGGCGAGCACTGGGGAAGACAGTGGCTCGATGTCGCTCGGTTTGGTGAATCCGAAGGATCCAATCCAGAAGAAGACAAAATCAGACCGAACGCTTACCAATATCGAGATGCTGTCATCCGAGCTGTGTATCGAGATATGCCGTTTGACGAATTCATTGCGATCCAGCTTAGCGCCGAAGTAAAGAAACCCGAGTTTGAATCTGAAAAAGAACTTGCCCAGTTTATCGGTCTGGGGACAAGGCTCCAAAGAAACTCTCACCCTAATGACAAGAAGTACCACATCCTGGACGACATGGTGTCAGCGACAGGGAGCGCCTTTCTAGGATTGACGATAGAGTGCGCGAGGTGCCACGATCACAAAATCGATCCCATCACCACTGAAGAGTATTACCGGATGACCGCCGTTTTCTTCGATCAAGCCAAGGTCGGCGGAAAAGTAGGCATCAACAACATCAAGGTTATCGGGGAACCGGTACTGCTGGCCGGAGGGAGTTGGCAACGTCCTTTACGCAAAGTTCAGCCTGGATTTGTAAACGTCTTGTTCCCCGACGACCTGGTATCAAAAAGCGAATTCAATATTGTTTCTCCACGGCATGCCCTTGCCAACTGGATGGCCGATGTCAACCAAGGGGCCGGAGGATTGGTCGCGAGAGTCATTGTCAACCGAATTTGGCAATTCCATTTTGGCCGGGGAATCGTCGCAACACCGAATGATTTTGGCGGCTTAGGCGAACAACCTTCTCACCCTAGTCTCTTGGACTGGCTCGCAGCCGAACTGGTTGAAAACCATTGGAGCCTGCACCATATTCACAAATTGATTCTCAACAGCGCCACCTTCCAGCAAGCGTCTTCGGATCAATTCATTGCACAAGACCAGGACAATCGCCTGCTATGGCACTATCGGGCTAGGCGGTTATCCGCAGAAGTTATCCGAGATAATATTTTGGCAACTTCAGGAGCGTTGATAAAAAAATCTTTCGGGCCCAGTATCTCAGTGGGGACCAATCGCAACTCTTACCAGGAAAAACCTGAACACTGGCGACGTTCCATTTACCTGATGAATTCCCGTTTTCAAACTCATCCTGTGCTGAAAGTCTACGATCCGCCCACATCCTTTAAAAGCCAAGGCAAAAGGCAGGTCAGCACCACACCAGCCAGCGCCCTGTTTGGTTTGAATTCAAAATTTGTCTGGCAGCAGGCCGAGATTTTTGCGAAGCGAGTCGAATCAATTTCAGAAAAACGAAAACAGGTGAGAGCCATTTATAACATAGCACTAGCCAGGCCGCCGACAGAAATCGAATTAAAGCTTGGGCTGAAGTGGCTCTCTTCCGAAGCTGAAACCGAGACTTCTCTCTTGGTTCAGTATTGCCACGCCCTGTTGAACTTGAACGAATTCATCTATGTCCGATAACAAGAATAAAGCTATCTCAAGCACTTAAATCTATGCATTTATCCGGTTCAAACAACGTCACACGACGTCAGTACCTGAACGGTCTCGGGATCGGCGGACTCGGATTGGGAGGGATTGCTCTTTCTTCAATCTTGAATCCCGCGCAACTGGCAGCCACCGAAATTCCAAAGAAGATTCCCAAGACAAAAAACGTCATCCTTTTGTTCATGATGGGTGGAGCGAGTCACCTGGAAACCTTTGATTTCAAACCGCAACTTAAAAGACATTCAGGCAAACTCGCCAGGGATCTATTCACTGATGACGAACTCAAAGGCTTCAACCCCGAGAAAGATTTTTCAAAATCACGGATGCTTACCCCCGTGTTTCCGTTCCAAAGACACGGGCAATCGGGACAGTGGGTCAGCGAAATTTTTCCTGAAGTCGCCAAGGTCATCGACGAGATCACTATTATCAAGTCAATGCATGCGGGTTCTCCGATTCATTCCGTTGGTCAACTCTTGATGCATACCGGTTTCAATCGCCCCGGATTTCCCAGCATGGGATCGTGGGTTAACTATGGTATTGGAAGCGAAAACAAAGACATGCCTGGATTTGTTGCTCTCGTTGACGGAAGATCTGACAACTCTTCAGGCGGCACAGCGATGTATCACTCTGGATTTTTGCCCGGCGAATATCAGGCAACCGTCGTCGAAACCAGCAAAAATTATCAACCTCCCATCCCTTACCTGCAGAGCTCGATCCGCCTGAACCAACAGCAACAGAACAAAGAACTTCAGCTGATCAACCAACTGAATCAAATTCATCAAGAGAAGAACAAATCCCAGCCGGAATTGAACGCACGTATTGCCGCATTTGAAAAAGCGTTCAAGATGCAAGCTCAGGCACCTCAATTGTTTGATATCCGTAGAGAGTCGGAAGCGACCAGAAAACTCTATGGCGAATCCACTTTCGGCGAGTCCTGCTTGAGGGCAAGGCGATTGGTTGAACAGGGCGTTCGGTTTGTCGAAGTCTTTGATGGAACATCCGGCCGTAGGTGGGACGCCCACGGTAACCGAGGCGGTTTAATCCAGAACCACAAAAGTAATGCGGCGCGAACCGACAAGGCGATTGCCGGGTTAATCCTGGACCTCAAATCGCGGGGACTGCTGGATGAAACCCTGGTGGTCTGGGGAACGGAATTCGGGCGAACTCCGTTTGAAGAAGAAAGGGCAACCCAAGGTAAACTGGGACGAGGTCACCACCATTACGGGTTTTCAATGTGGATGGCCGGTGGGGGAACTAAGGGAGGAACCAGTTACGGTGAAACGGATGAATTCGGAATGCACGCGATTCAGGATCGAGTCTCCCACTACGATCTTCATGCAACCATACTGCACCTGTTGGGCATCGATCACAAAGAACTAACCTACAAACACAACGGCCGCCAATTCCGACTCACGGACGTAGAAGGTCGTGTCATCAACGAAATCATTGCTTAATGAAATCACTCCCCAGCGAAAAAAACACTGGCAGCCAGCCACAAGGACCCAATCCTTGCAGATGAAAACCCGCACCGGCAACTCTCTCAAGCCTCACTTTCCTTCGCCCGTCGTTTTCAGCTCAAACACCACCTGCACACTGATTTTTATTTCAATTGCGTCGGGAATCATTTTCCCATTTTGCTGGTCGGCATCGCCGGGAACAGCGTTGTACGCAAAATTACTGGTCTGCGAGGGATAAGCACCACCGGTTTCGGCTATCGAAATGGGATCCCCGATATCAACGCCCAGAGCAACGGCCATCGCCTGTGCCTTGCGACGCGCGACTTTAACCGCATTGATTCGGGTTTCATTCCGTAATTCATAGCGACGAGATGTTTCATAGCGAAAACTGCCTTCGACTGGCCCTCCCACGATCTCCGACAGAAATTCGTCAAATCGATCTAAGTCATCCTGTTGAATCGAGTAGGTGCGGGTTATCCGAAAGTGTTTAAACGTTGAAACATTGCGACCACGATCCCGATCGTAGATCTTGTTAATCTGCAGGCGACCGGATGTCAATTTTTCTGGCGCGATATCAAGCTTGTCGCGTATGGCCATGACCCTGGCAGCGGATTCATCACTGGCCTGCTTTGCTTTGGCTAAATCAGCGTTGTCGTCGGTTGTTGTGATTGACCAGAGGATCTGGTCCGGAGTCACACAAGTGACGGCGGTGCCGGTCACCGAAACGTTTGGCTTGTCTCCCTCATTCGCCGTCGCAAGGCTCAAAAAACAGACTGCATGCAAAACTAACAAATTCAAAATGATCGATTTCAAAGCCAGCAAACGAGTCACAATACTCTCCCAAAAAATTGAAACAAAAAACGGTCACCTCATGCGCAAGTGTAATGTTTAATGTAAGAAACGATAAGAACAACTCCCCAGTCTTTACAAAATTTTGACAAACACCCTCGCGATGGTCTTCACCAAATGATCCTACAAGCCTTCACCAGCTTGCCGGAATCTTTCGATTAAATTTTTAAGGTTTGCGCTGCCGGCAATAAGTTCCTACGGGGTGCTCGGTGGGTTTTCTTTGAACCAGACAAAAAACTGGGTACACCGAACCGAGCTCAATTCACCAGCCCCCTCGGGTTGGGCTGGTTGTCAGCAGGTAACAATCTCGAAACAATTTTCAGAAACAATCCGCTGGCCGCCCTCAGCACTGGTTGGAGTGCTGGAATTTCCTTAAACTCGGAACCACATGGTGATCGGCTCCCGTACAATCACCATGGATATCCAAAGGGTTGAGTATGAATCTTCTAAGAACGGTTCTGATTTGTGTTATCGTTGGTGGACTGGGTGGGTGCGACCGCAAACGCAGTGAATACAAAACCTTCGCAAAATCCAAGGCAAACCAGACAACGGCCGAGGGTCAATACTATTTATCCCAATGCTACGAACTGGAGGGCGACTATGTCACGTCGCGAAAGTGGCTACGCAAGTCCGCCCAACAGGGCAGCCTGGACGCGTTATTCCTTCTTCCCGATTACTACAGCTCGACGGATCCACGGGGAGTCGCCTGCGGAACTGACAAAATGGAACAGCACGCGTGGTTAGGTGTCCTCGCACAACACGTCCCAGGCTGCTACGTCGGGACTGCAAACATTGCGGAACAGATCCGAATGAATCGTGAAATTCTCAAGAGCCAGCAGGATTTAAACCTGTCAAAGCATCAACTTGGGGCAGCAAAAAAATTGGAGGCAGAGTACATCCGGAACTACGGCTGCCCGAAGTGATCCTAGCCGGTGTAAGATTGACCTGTTTCGC
>JAZABE010000421.1:0-3775 GCA_036137535.1 Planctomycetota bacterium
AAAACTCTAAATTCACCGGTTGGCATACAGGCTACCCTGATACTAATGCCAAGATTGATTTGTCGACCTATCGCAGGGTGCCCTGGGAAAATGAACTCCCTTTTTTTCTTGCGGATTTCAACGATGCTCAAGGGCAACGCCTTCCCATTTGTCCCCGGGGACTGTTAAAAACCGCAGCCGAAGCCGCTGAAAAGGAAGGCTATCAAGCTCGTTTTTCGCAGGAATTTGAATGGTTCAACTTCCAAGAGACTTCCGCTAATCTCCACGACACCGGTTTTAGAGTTCCAGAACCCATTAGCCGGGGAATGTTCGGTTACAGCGTTTTGAGAGCCAGCCAAAACAAAGAGTTTTTCCATGACCTCTTCGATTCGCTGCGGGCATTCAATGTCCCCCTTGAAGGGCTGCACACCGAAACCGGTCCCGGCGTTTACGAAGCGGCAATTGCTCACAACGCCATCCTGGAGGCAGCCGATCGCGCCGTGCTTTTCAAAACCGCCACCAAGGAGATCGGGCACGACCACGGCGTCCTGCCCACCTTTATGGCAAAATGGAATTCGAAATACCCTGGATGCAGTGGCCATCTCCACCAAAGTCTTTGGCAAGGAAACCGCAACGTCTTTCACGATAACAATGGGCGTAAAGGGATGAGTAAAACCATGGAACACTACATTGCAGGCTTGCTGCATTGTCTTCCCCATTGTCTACCCATGTACGCCCCGACCATCAACTCTTACAAGCGATTAGTTGAAGGCGCCTGGGCACCGACCACCCTGACTTGGGCCGTGGACAATCGAACGGTAGCAGTACGAGCTTTACCCGGCAGCCCGAACTCCAGCCGGATCGAATTAAGGGTACCCGGGTCCGATGCGAACCCTTACTTGGCAATGACAGCTGCATTGCAATCCGGTTTGTATGGCATTCGAAACCAACTGCCTTTGGATGTCACTGAAACCGTGGGGAACGGTTACGAAAACAAAACCAATGGGACCCTGCCTCCCAACCTTCTCGAAGCTAGTGAAGCGATGCGAAACAGTTCAATTGCCAAGGAACTATTCGGCGACGTTTTTGTTGAACATTTTTGCAACACCCGCCAATGGGAATGGATACAGTTCCAATCCAAGGTAACTGACTGGGAATTAAAACGTTATTTTGAAATCATCTAAGGGCTCAATGAACTGGAACGATCGACACACCTACAACTTCCCCACGCTAATCCGTTTCGGTGCCGGTGTCGTGGACGAACTTGCTCCCCATTTACTGGAACAGGGAAAGCAACGCCCATTACTGGTGACCGACGCTGGGCTGGCTAAACTTGATTTTTTTCGGTTCACCGTGCAGCAGCTCCAACAGCAAGGTTTGCAAATCCAGTTGTTCTCCAATGTGGACGCCAACCCTGTCAAACAAAACGTACTCGATGGCAAATCCAGCTACCAGGAAAGCCAATGCGACAGCATTATCGGTTTTGGCGGGGGCGCCCCGATGGATGTCGCCCGGGCAATCGCCCTGGCGGCTCACCATGACCGCGATCTTTTCGACTTTGACGATGCACTGGGCGGCGATCGGCATGTCACTGAAACCATTCCTTATTTCGTGACTGTTCCCACCACCAGTGGGACCGGTAGCGAAGTCGGCCGATCGACTGTAATTGCCGAAGATGAAACTCACAAAAAACGAATCCTGTTCTCACCTCGACTTTTAGCCCAACGAGTCTTTGCAGATCCGGAACTCACCCTGGATCTTCCCCCCGCAGTCACGGCAGCCACTGGAATGGACGCCTTTTGCCACAACCTCGAAGCTTACCTTTCCCGGGGCTTTAACCCCCTTTGCGACGGGATTGCCCTTGAGGGAATTCGACTTGTGGGCCAATCCCTCGAAAAAGCAACACACACCCCCAACATGGAATCCCGCAGTCAAATGATGATGGCGGCCCTGATGGGAGCAACCGCCTTTCAAAAGGGACTCGGCATCGTGCATTCACTAGCCCACCCGTTGTCCACACTACTGAATACGCACCACGGATTAGCCAATGCGGTAATGCTGCCTTTCGGAGTCGAATTTAACCGTTCAGTGGTTCCTGAAAGAATCGAACAAATCAACTTGGCCCTGGGGTTACCCCGTGAACAAAACCTCGCGGAGTGGTTATTCGAATACAATGCGAAACTGGGACTGCCAACTTCACTTTCGGCGTTAAACGTCACCCCAGACCACGTCGACGAACTCGCGAAACTCGCCCTTGAAGATGTTTGCCACCAATGCAATCCACGTGTCGTGGGATTGGCAGATTTCAGGAATCTCTACCAGAAAGCATTGGCTCATGATTAGGATCGGATTAACCGCCTGTTTCCTGTACCCCGAGCCTAACCGACGCTATTTTGGCCCTAAGACGCTCACGTACATGGAAAACGACTTGGTTCAATCGCTTTCCAAACACGGGGTTTTAGTGGTACTCATTCCCGATGTCAATGACCAACAACTGGATGCCTATCTGAATGAACTCGACGGAATGGTTTTCCAGGGTGGTTCCGATCTTGCTCCCCAAAGTTACGGTGAAGACCCCATCAATCCTTCGCTTTGGCCAGGCGATCGCTACCGAGATCGCTATGAATTCAGAATAATGGACCGGGTCTGTCATCGCAAAATTCCCGTTCTGGGAATCTGCCGAGGTGCCCAGCTGATCAACGTATGGGCAGGAGGCACGCTCTACCAAGACCTTTCGACCCAACGGTCAAACTCTCGAACCCACCGTTGCCCTGAGAAATACGACCGACTCCAACATCCTATCGAATGTACACCTGGAGGGTTGCTCAACCAGCTTTATGGAAAAACCTCCCTCAAAGTCAACTCCGTTCATCACCAGGGATTGAAAAACCTCGGCCGAGGATTAAAAACAGAAGCAATTTGCCCGGACGACCAACTGGTTGAGGCCTTCACCAATGAAAAATTGGACGAACATTATATCCTCGGCGTCCAATGGCACCCGGAATTTTCAGAAACCCTTGGATCCCAAGTAGAAGATCCAGGGCCGTTACTCGATCATTTTCTCAAAATCGCCAGGAGTCACCGTTCGTGATGGAAATCATCAACCCGGCCACTGACCAGTTGATTCAAACCGTCTCCATGGAGACATTGAATTCTCTTCAACAAAAACATGCGAATTGCAAACAGGCACAACCCCAATGGGCAGCTCGGACCACTGAGGAACGACTCCGTTGCCTCGCCACCTTTTCAAAATTGGTTGAAGCCAACAAAGACCGCTTGGCCAGGGTTCTGATGCTCGAAACTGGAAAACCTATTCGGCAGGCACAAAACGAACTAACTGGGGCAGTTTCCAAATTGCAATTTTTCGTGGATCACAGCCTGGAGGTCCTCGCGTCCCGCATCGCTCGACTCAACGGTGTTGTCGAAGAAACGATTGAATACGAACCCTTGGGCGTGATCGCCAACATTTCTGCTTGGAATTACCCCTGGCTAGTTGGAATCAACATTTTCGCTCCTGCCCTAATTTGCGGGAATGCCGTGCTATACAAACCTTCGGAATTCGCAACTCTAACCGGCTTGGAAATCAAGCAACTCCTCGGCGAATCCGGCGTTCCGGATGAAGTCTTCCAAATCATCATTGGCGACGGCTCAGTGGGTGCTCAACTGCTGGACCTTGAACTTGATGGTTATTTCTTCACAGGCTCTTACCAAACGGGAAAGACGGTCAGCCAAAAGGCGGCTCAACGACTTGCCCCCGTTGGACTGGAACTTGGTGGCAAAGACCCGGTTTACGTTC
>JAZABE010000422.1:0-1735 GCA_036137535.1 Planctomycetota bacterium
AAATGCACTGGGCTCTTAAGAATGATTGTTTGTCCCACTGTTGATCGACGATTGCAAAAGAATTTTCTGGGTTTACAGCGATTTCAGGTAAGCGTAGAGGTCTGCAAATTCTTGCGGTTTCAATTCCTTCAAAAGATTGTTTGGCATTAACGAGCGAGCAACCTTTTGTCGCTTCGAAATTTCCGACTTTTCAATTCGAATGGTCCGGTTATCTGAATCACGAATCAATACGCCGTCAACGGAATCGTAAATGACGATGCCGGAATGTAGTTTTCCGTCTTCGGTTTCAAATAAGGTGGTTTGGTACCGCGAGGAGACCTGTAAACTTGGTTCAACGATGGAACGGAATAAATCGTGTCTGGAAAACCGTTTTGAAACTCCGGCAAGGTCGGGGCCTAAGCGGTTACGAGTGCCGTGGCATTTGGCGCAAGATAATGTTGTGTACAGTTTGGCTCCACGGTTGGTATTGCCTTTTTCCCAAGGAATCTCACTTAACTGATCTGTTAAATCGGTGAGCCAAAGCCGGTTTTTCAATTTTTGCAAATTGCCCATTTTGGGGAATTCGTTGGACAGTAATTTAAACCAGTCTTCTTGGACTTCCGTTTGTGGGTTGTATCCATCGGTACCTGGCACGAACCCAAAAGATTTGTTCATGTTTTTTTGCAGAACCCGAACAATCCACTCACGCGCTTGGTAGCCTTCTTTGTCTGGGCTGATTCGCTGCATTGCATTGGCAAGCGCGAATTGTTCTTCCGGGTTTCTCGATTTGGGTAAACGGAACAATGCCTGTGCGGACACTCTGACTGTTTTGACCTGGGGTGAACGGAGTCCTGCAACAAATTTGTTTCGGTCTTGTTCAACGGGTTTTCTGGCCAATAATTCGATGACCGTATCCCGAACATTGAGAAGCTGAAATGAATTACGAATGATGTCAAAGTGCTCTGTATTATGGGTTGAAGCCAGGAGGTGGATCATGTCTGAGGTTATTTGGAATTGACCGGATTCCTTTAATGATTTGAGGTAGCGATCCACCGCTTTTGATTTGTCACGGGTCTCTACGAAGTCAAACAAAAAAATCTGTCCCGGTCGGCTGATGCCAACGGACCGGATTTCGGCAATCAATTTTGGGTTGGATTGAATCAGTTTCCTTAAGATTTCCTTGAAACGGGGTTCCCAGTTTCTGTCCTGGTTAAGTTTTTGTTCATCGATTTTCCTTTGAATGTCTAGCAACACTTGGGCCACTTGGCGTTGACTGGTTCTCAGCTTAGATTCACTTTGGGCAATGGCAGCTAAAACATGGATGTCAAAACTGGGCGAAGAGCTCTGGTGAATTAGCCCCAGCATTTCGTTGAGTAGCTTGCCATCGATTAGTTTTCCCATTGCTAGGCAGCGAATGGCTTCTGTGACAACATTTGGGTGGTTGGAGACCAGGAGCTTTGCGCATGCCGTTTTCGCTGGTTCTGTCAGGTCACTGGGAAATTTGTTTTGAGCTTGATAACTTTCGAAGGCCTGGGGAAGTCCGCGTTTCGCGCCAACATCTCCTAGTGAAATCTGAAAAAGTCGTAGAGCCATCAATGTTTCTAAGTGGGAATTGGCCTTTTCTAACGCCCGAATTGCCGACAGAACCCCGTCCCGGTTCAGGGTTTGTTGCCTGGATTGCTGACCGAGTTCAAGTGCAATAGGTCGCTTGCCATGGGCTGTCTTGTCTTGCAAGTATTGATACGGTGCAAAGCCA
>JAZABE010000423.1:0-28834 GCA_036137535.1 Planctomycetota bacterium
TGGTGTCGAAGAAGAATCGAAAACCAGCTCGCATCAAAAATCATCAATGGGGGTCACTGAGGAGACCGGCACTACAGCTGTCGCAACGATGCCTTCCAAGCGAGATGGGGAAATCAAAGTCGGGACATTTAACATCCGGAATTTCGGAAAGTCTCAGTTGAGTGATCCAGGGGTGGCCGCCACATTGGCCCATATCGCTATGGGGTTTGATGTGATTGCCATTCAGGAAATTAGCCACAAAAACGGCAATGCGCTGGAGGCCTTGGTGGCCAAGATGAACCTGGAAGAAGTCGGGAGATTTGATTATCTGGTCAGTACATTGCTGGGCAAGGACCCGAAACGAAAAGGGACAGACACCGAACAGTTCGGGTTTATTTATGATAAGAGCAGAATAGAACTTACGGATAAAAATCTTGGATTTGTGGTCAGTGAAAAAAGATTCAAAACCAAGTTTGACCGACTCCCAGTGGTTTCGAGCTTCAAGGTGAAAAATGAGCTGGCCAAAAAACCGTTTACGTTTACGCTCGTGAGTTTTCACAATGTTCCAGCGGGCAACCGACGCTGGGAAGAAGAAGTCGCCAACCTGCCGAGCGTTTACCAGGAGGTCAGGAGGTTGCTGGCCGAGGAAGACGACATTGTTTTGCTCGGGGATTTCAATGCCGACTCAGAGACGATTCTTCGAGGCTTGGCGCCTTTGAACCAAAATTTTGCATCAGCAGTTCCGATCGAAAAGACGAACGTCATCCAAACCAAGTCGTATGACAATTTAGTATTTGATATCCAGAGTACTTCTGAATTTATCGAGGGCCGCGTTTTTAACTTCTCAGAGGTTTGTAAGCTTTATGGTGCGGATCCCCGCAAGGTGTCTGATCATTTTCCCGTCTATGCAACCTTTGCCATGGAAGAAAGTGATCGCGGGAAGCGAGTGGCGTCAGCAGTTGAGCGAGAGTTGGCCCCTCGTTAACAAGAAGCTGGTTGATTCAAAAATTTGTCCTGGGGAATTCACGAGACTTCAGCAGCGACTCGGAGTTCAATGAAGCAGGGTTTCACTCCGAAAACCCGCTTTATTTCGGTTTTTAATGATTTTTGGAACAAAAGGAGTTATGCTGTTATTAAGAGATAATACCAGCCCTTATTTATCTTTCCCCTGTCACTTTTTGAGTGACGACAATTAAAGGGTCGAGATCCCGCCTGCAATAGCCAAACACGGCATAGATTGCCGCCTGATGGCTTCAAAAGTAATGTGGAATTATCCATGCGTACCAAACAAAACCAACTGTTTCTTGCTTTTTATGACCGGACCGGCTCCGTCCTGAACCTAGTCTTAATTGGAGTGCTTTGCCTGTTTGTGTTGGCAGGTGGCACTTGGGCCTACCTGAGCAATTCAGCGGCTTCTGTCCTAGAAGAGCCCTTAACAACCCGAGCCGTGCAGGGGCTTTTCACCAAGGAGGTTCTCGACCAAGGAGAGATCCAGAGTTCTGACAATTTTGAAATTCGCTGCCAAGTCAAATCACGATATGGTTCACGGGGAGTGACTGTCAAAGAACTGGTGGAAGAAGGAGTAAATGTAGCAGGTGGGGATTTCCTGATCCGGCTTCGTTCCGATGAGCTGGAAGAAAACTTTGAGAACCAGACAATCGAAGTCAATAATGCCAAGGACACAGTGACCGCGGCCCAAAACAATCTTGAGTCGGAAGAAGTGGCCAGGCTGGAGTATGTCGAAGGCAAGTACAAGGAACTGCTTGGCGAAATCTTGAATAAAATCAGTCAGGCGGAAACGGACCGGGACAAGGCCAAGGATTACCTTGATTTCAGCAAAAAACTGCAGGCGAAAGGGTTTATCACTCGAACAGAGCTGGCCAACGACGAAGCAGAATTGCAAAGACGGGAAAGGGACTTGCAATCCTCGCAACGTTCTAAAATGGTTTTGGAAACCTACACTTACAAAAAGACGGTAAAAGAATTTGATTCAAAAATCACCATTGCCAAAAGCAAGCTCGATGCGGCGAAAAACAACTTGGCGATCGAAGAAAAGCAGCTGGCGGAAATCAAGGAGCAGCTGGATGCTTGCACGATCGTCTGCCCAGAAGGAAAAAGTGGGCAGGTGGTCTACGCCAACATTTTTTCCCGGCGGGGCAGTTCGGAATTTATTCTTGAAGAAGGCGCCTCCGTCCGGGAAGGGCAAGTTCTGATCCGTTTGCCAAACCCGGATAAGATGCAGGTGCGAGCGACGGTCAATGAATCCCGCGTGACATCCATCAAAGAGAATATGGATGTGAAAATTTCAGTAGACGCCTTAAATGGGAAAGAGTTGACGGGGCTTGTGAAGAAAGTCAATCAGTATGCGGAACCAGAAGGCTGGGGCGGGGGTGGCGTCCGTAAATATGCAGTGTACGTTGACGTGATTAACCCCATCCGAGAAATTAGGCCTGGGATGAATGCCTCGGGATTGGTGGAAACTGAGCAGATCGAAAACGCGTTAATGGTCCCGATCCAATGCGTTTATGGGTACCGTGGTAAAACATTTTGTTTGATCAAAAGCGGTGCACAGTGGGAGACGGTTGAGGTGCAGGTGGGGGCCAATAATGACACCAACGTGGTAATTAACGGGGGGATAGAAAGCGGTGTCGAAGTGGCTTTGAATCCGGCCGGGTTCAAGGAGTTTTTAGAATTGCCGGATCTCCCTGAACAGGTCGACTCAGAAGAATCCAAAAAACAAAAACGGCAGGCCGAAAAGAGCCGGCCAGGGGCCAAGAAAGGGTTTTCGGGCAAAACCAAAAAAGCAGAGAAGGCTCGGCCCAAAACTAAAAAACCCAACAACCCGGGAAGCATTCCTTCCGGCGGCAAAACTAACCAGGAAAAGACAGATTCGCGAAAGTCGGGGCCCAGCATAGAAACGGCCCAAAACCAGTCAAAAAAAAGTGTAACCGATGGTTCAGTACCGTAATTTGCCTCATGACAAGGCAATGACTGAGCTGGCCCCAATTAAAATAGTCGTAGCTGCGAGCAAGCTTATTTTATTGGGTAGAATTCCTTAAACAGGGCAACGCCCCCAGAAATCGTCAATGGCAACTATAGAACACGCTGCGAGTATTAAACAGCTTACGAAAACCTATCAACTCCAGAGCGAAGAGGTCCGGGCGTTGCGAGGGGTCACGTTTGACGTTCCCCAAGGGGACTACGTGGCCATCATGGGTCCATCGGGTTCAGGAAAAAGCACCCTCTTGAATCTCTTGGGGTGTTTGGATCGACCCTCGAGCGGTTCATTCTTTTTGGGAGATGATGATGTTGCGACCATGACCGATGATGAACTGTCTACGATTCGCGCAACACGGATTGGTTTTGTGTTCCAGTCTTACAATCTGATTCCCCAGTTAACGGTGGTTGAGAATATCGAGGTGCCCCTTTATTACCAGGGAAGGCTGGACTCAACGGCGCGCCAGCGGTGTCATGAATTGGCCGCCATGGTCGGACTGGGAGACCGACTGAACCACCGACCCACCCAATTGTCCGGAGGTCAGCAGCAGCGTGTTGCCATCGCCCGTTCCATGGTTAATGACCCGTATTTTATTCTCGCGGATGAGGCTACGGGAAACCTTGACACAGCGACAACCGAAGAAATTTTACAAATTTTCGAGAAGCTGAACGACGAAGGCAGGACGATTATTATGGTCACCCACGAAGATGAAGTTTCTTGCCATGCCAAGCGGGTGATTCGATTGCGGGATGGCTTGATCCAGTCGGATACCCAGGTCGAGGACCGAGTGGTTGCCGGCAGCCAAGGAGGCACAGTTTCCTTTGATGGTGACCAGATTGCGGAAGGGATTACTTCGGAATCCCGGTCCGAGGATTAAGGAATGGCATGCTTTGGCTAAGAACATGGGGATTAGGGGTTAAAAGCCTCCTGCTGCACCCGATGCGGTCCTTGCTGACGGTGCTGGGTATTTTTATCGGCGTTTCCAGCGTGATCTGGCTCCTGGCCATCGGCGAAGGAATCTCGCGCAAAGCAAAGGAACAGATCGAGGGTTTGGGAGCGGACAATATTATTGTCCGCTCAATTAAGCCGCCTGATGAAGAAGCTGTGGGATTCAGTGCTCCCAAGGGGTACGGTTTGACCCGAGCAGAATGTGTGACGATCGAAAAAACGATTGGTACGGTCCGGAGTGTTCTGCGAATTCGGGAAATGCCCTACAAGTTTTCTTATGCCGGGAACGCAGATGCCAAGCCGATTGATGGGCGATTGGTTGGCTGCACCGAAGAGTATGCAGAAGTTACCCGGTTGGAACCGACCGGGGAAGGCCGGTTTTTGGATGATGGAATCGACTCAGAATCTGACGTTTGTGTCATCGCCGGCGATCTGGCAAAGTATCTTTTCCCTTATGAAGATCCGATTGGCAAACAGATTTACTTGCCGGAATCAAGATATTTCTTTCGAATTGTAGGAGTTCTCAAATCCAAAAACGCCACAGCAGCGATTGGTGGATCGCTTGATGCCCAAGATTTTTCAAGAGACGTTTACATTCACATCAAAACCATGGAACGCCGTTTTGGGGATATGGTCATTAAGCGAGGAAGTGGTTCCTTCAGCGCCCAAATCTTTGAATTGAGCCAGGCAACGCTACGGGTGAAAGAGGTAAGCGACGTTCCCCGTACAGCAGAGGTGGTTAAGGCAACCTTGTATACCGACCAGGAAAAGCGACAGGACATAGCGGTGATCGTGCCTTATGAGTTGTTGGAACAGGCGGAGGCTACGAAGTTCATGTTCATGGTCTTCATGGGATTGATTGCGGCCATTTCATTATTGGTTGGTGGAATTGGAATTATGAATATCATGTTGGCGACAGTAACCGAGCGAACCCGAGAAATCGGGATCCGCAGAGCCATCGGGGCTAAACGCAGGGACATTATCCGCCAGTTTCTGGTGGAAACGATAGCACTTTCAGTCGTGGGGGGCGCGAGCGGAATTTTGGGCGGGCTATTGTGTCCGCGGCTGGTGAATTTTGCCCGATTCACGATTCAACAATTATCGCCCAAAACGCTTGCCAGCCTTCCCGATATTGTGCGGGAGACAGAAGCTGTTATTGTTCCACTCTCGATCCCCCTCGCATTTTGCATCTCGGTGCTGGTCGGGGTGATTTTTGGCATCTACCCGGCAATGCGGGCATCCCAAATGGACCCGATCGAAGCCTTGAGGCACGAATAAACCAATGGCTCTGTCGCCAGTGAAAAGAAGCCAGTGAACGGGATGCAGAGAAATGACGCGATTGCGAACAGCTGTTTTCAATCAAGTGATGCGTTGGCGACGGGCGTAATGAAGCTGTAAGCCGTCTCGTTCCCCGGGTGGCAGGTACATTGGCCAGTTCAAGGAGCTCTTGGTGGCCATCAGCCGCCTGACCTGAGATTTTTCCGGTTTGGGCAGCAGGTTTTCTTATTCAAGAAAAAAAAATGGCCCGCTGGGATACCGCGGGCCGCTGTCTTTAGAGTTTGACGGATCTAAAGAACCTTGACGTTATTCATGCCGGGCATCGAGATCGCGTATTCGAGATTCTCGTTTGGCTTGACCGGGGCTTCGTCGTCAAAGCTCTTAAGGTTGTCAACGTCTGCCAGTTTGAGTGGTGAATTAATGCATTCTTCCCAACTCAATTCTCGGCCCGTGTAAGTCGCCATTCGCCCCATGATTGCTGTCATGGTTGACTTGGCTCCATAGGCGGCTTCGTTGGGGATTTCACCTTTTCGAATGGCCGCGAAGAGGTCATGGTGTTCGTTTTGATGGCCACCGGGTTCACCTTTGGGTCGCTTGAACGAGACTTCTCCACCATTGTTTAATGAGATTTTTCCCGCGGCGATATGACAGTTGCCGTTGGACCCGTGGCAGTACTCACTGACCTGCCGCCAAGTTCCCTTCTGGTGACGACAACTGCTGAGCATGGTCGAGCCATCGGCGTAGGTGTACTCGATCATATGGTGGTCGTAAATTTCACCATACATTTTATCGGTGCGAACCTGTCGCCCCCCAAGCCCCTGAGCCTTGACAGGAAAGGAGTCTTTCAGCCAGTTGATCACATCCAGGTTGTGAATGTGCTGTTCCACGATGTGGTCCCCGCAAATCCAGTTGAAGAAATACCAGTTTCGCATCTGGTACTCAAGTTCGGTGTGGTTTGGCTCCCGCTTGCGAACCCAAGGCGTTGTCCCGTTCCAATAGGCCCGCATGAAATTGATGTCACCGATCACCCCATCCTGTAATGCCTTGATGGTATCGCGGTACCGGGATTCATGGTGACGCTGCAATCCTACAGCAACCGCCAGCCCTTTCTTTTTTGCCTCTTCGCCAGCGGCAAGAACCCGACGGACGCCGGGTGCGTCGGTTGCAACGGGCTTTTCCATGAAGACATTTTTTCCAGCTTTGATGGCTGCTTCAAAATGCAAAGGGCGGAACCCTGGAGGTGTTGCCAAGATGACCATTTCCAGATCCTGTTCCAGCACCTTTTTGTAGGCATCGTATCCGACAAACTGCCGATCCTTGGGAACATCGGTGTGATCAGCGTGCTTATTCTTGATGCTCCGGTAGGAACCATTGAGCCGATCCTCAAAAACATCGCCCATCGCGACCAGCTTGACCGGGCCTTTGTCCTGGGTGTTCATGGCCTGCGTGGCGGCACCCGTTCCTCGCCCACCGCAACCGATCAAACCAATTCGAATGGTTTCATTGGCACCGGTGTGGGCTCCCCGGGCAACATCGAGATGATTGCCCACCAGCCCGGAAGCAACACCGCCAGCCACCAGGGCAGATCCTTTCACAAATTGTCGACGGGATGCATTGGTCTCGTTATTCTTTTTGGTCATTCCAAGAAACTCCAAATATGTGATTTTACAAATGATTTAAGCTGAAAAGCCCGTAAGAGGGCGCCATCTTCAGGGGTTGTGGAACTGTGAAGTTCAACGAATCGGGGTGTCACCATTCGGCGAAAAGAGTTGCCATCGCAAGCTAGTCTCATCGTACAATGACAAATCAAAGAAATAGCATATCCGCATCAAATTCTGATTTCAATGAATCTAGCCCCAAAACTGAACCTAACCCCAAAACAAAGTGTAATTCTCAACCGCTGGGAACCGGTGGTCCTCCTGGTTTTTGCCTTAACCACCCAATATATCGCCGCTCAGCCATCGGATTCTCGGCAAAACGCGACAGAGGAACTCAAGCGGTTTGAAGCCTCGAAAAAGGCGATGGGGGTCAAGTTCAGCCTTGTGGTTTACGCCAAAACCGTTGAACAAGCGAAAGGGGGCATGGGTAAGGTTTTCAAACGCATTGGTGAGCTTGATAAAATGATGTCGGATTACGACCCAGAGAGTGAACTGATGAAACTGTGCAGGACCCTCAAGCCCGGGGCGCCCGAAAAAGTCAGTTGTGACCTGATGGCTGTGCTGTTGCTTTCCCAGAAAATAAGCCGGTTGAGCGATGGCGGCTTTGACCCAACCATCGGGCCACTGAGCAAGCTTTGGCGGCTAGCCAGGAGCACACATCAAATCCCGGACCCGCAGCGAATCCAACAGGCTCTATCCAGGGTCAACTGGATGAACGTGGTCTTAAACCCAAAAGACCAAACGGTGATGTTCAAACGAGCGGGCATCCAGTTGGATCTGGGAGGCATCGCCAAAGGCTATGCTGCAGATCAGGCGATTCAGTGTTTCCGTGACTACCAATTACCGATTTGCCTCGTGAATGCCTCGGGTGATGTGACGCTCGGCGATCCGCCGCCGGGAAAAAAAGGTTGGACTGTTGCGATCTCAACTACTGAAGGCCAAAAACTTATTATCGCCAAAGGTTCGGTGGCGTCCTCCGGCGACCACTATCAATTCCTGGAACATCAGGGCAAGCGGTATTCCCATATCATCGATCCGAAAACAGGCTGGGGTCTTACGAGCCGTCGGTTGGTTACGGTGGTCAGCAAAGACCCACTACCGGGAACCACCGCCGACGCCTTGGCTTCCGCCATGAGCGTGATGCCGATTAAAAAAATTCAACAATTGGCGAACCAGTTCAAAGGGTGTTCTGTCAGAATACAAGCGATTAACGCGGGGCCCGAGACAGAAATTCTTTTTCAGAGCGGAGACTTCAAATAAAGGCGAGGCGAACGGCCCGCGTTTCACGGTGACCCGTCAAAGATAAGATGTCGACCAAAGCACAAACAGGAACCAATAGGTGTGATGAAAGAATTCAGAATCAGTCATAGCGGATTTATTGATCTTGACTCTGTCCCGGTGTTTGAACCGGCTCCAGGCTGCCAATTGCGCACCCCCTACGGAGAGCATTTGATGTTGTCACAAGTGAAAATGGAAGAAGGTGCGGTCATTCCATTGCACCATCATTCCCAGGAGCAGGCCGGTGTTTTGATTTCCGGAACTCTGGAGCTGAAAATTGGGGACGAAACCCGGATTTTGAAACCGGGACAACTTTACCTCATCCCACCGAACGTCTCCCACCGGGCAGTTGCTGTGGGTGGGCCCGTGGTAGTGCTCGATGTGTTTAGCCCGGTCCGGGAGGACTATATTGAACTTTCCAATCAGCTCTGCTCAAACAGTGATGACGATGAATAGGCTCTTGAAGATCAGTTTGCACCTGTGGCTTACGCTCCTCCCAGTTGGAATGGCTTTAGGTTGGCAGTCAACACCCAAATACCAGTTGGCCCATTTTTCAGCCGATGTGACCATCCCGTTAAACCACCGCTGCATGGGAGTCTTACCGACAAAATCAAAAAAAATAGTGGACCGGCTCTATGCCCATGGCTTGGCCCTTTTGGGTCCGGAAAAACCAATTGTCTTTTGTGCCGTAGATTGGTGCGAAATCAGAAACGGTTCCTACGAGAAGTGGCGGAC
This sequence comes from Planctomycetota bacterium, assembly GCA_036137535.1. Classification (GTDB taxonomy): domain Bacteria; phylum Planctomycetota; class Planctomycetia; order Pirellulales; family Pirellulaceae; genus JABAAE01. Next base: position 8,875 of record JAZABE010000423.1, read on the forward strand.
GGCACTTGCCCTGGCGGCAGGCACTGAACGAGAAAGAGTGATTCTTTCAGCCCTCCATCAACACGACGCGCCGGTCGTTGACGATGGAGCGGCGAAATTGTTACAAGAAGTGGGATTAGAGGGCGAACTGTTTGATCAGGCGTTTCAGGATCAAACGGTGTCCCGAGTTGCGCAGCTGCTGAAGGAATCGTTGACCAACGCGCAGCCGGTGACCCACTACGCGATCGGGCAAAGCAAAGTCATGAAGATTGCCTCCAACCGCCGAGTCGTGTCCCCGGAATCGGGCCGGGTGAGTTTTTCGCGAGGCAGTTCTTCCGGGCGGAACCCCGAGTTTGCCCAGGCGCCGTCGGGACGGATTGACCCCTACCTGAAAACGATTTCATTCTGGAACCAGGAAAAACCGCTGTTGGCAATGCACAGCTACGCAACTCATCCGATGAGCTACTACGGTCGCGGTGAAGTGTCGTCTGATTTTGTGGGATTGGCCCGGCTTAAGCGACAACGAGACGACAAAACAATCAAGCAGATTTATTTCAGCGGCTGTAGTGGGGATGTCACGGCGGGAAAGTATAATGATGGCAGTCAGTTGATGCGAAACGAGTTAACATCCCGCTTGTACCAAGGCATGGTTTCTTCGTGGAAAACCAACCGAAGGTTTGAATTGGGAGCGGTCAAATTCAAGAATGAAAAACTCCAGCTGCCCTTTCATGAAAAACGTTCTCTGCAGGAAGCGAGCCTAACCCGCACGCTTCATGACCGGCAGGCGCCGACGGAAAAACGGATCCTGGCGGCGATGGGACTGGCCAGCTTGCACCGGGTCCAAAAAAAAATACCGATTGACTTGCCAATGATCGATTTGGGTCAAGCCAAGATCATATTGTTCCCGGGCGAAACATTTGTGGGCTACCAGTTGATGGCACAGGAAATGGCAGCTGGTGCGTTTGTTTTTTCCATTGGTTATGGCGAATGTTGGCCCGGCTACATTCCCACCCAGTCAGCCTTTGCAGATGGGTTTGAAGACAACTGGCTATGGGCTGGACGGGGAAGTGAAACCCTGATCCGCAAATCGCTTTCCCGATTACTTGATCCCTGACGCGGCGGTAGCCGAGTTCGCGAGAACGGTTCTTCGGTTTTATAGGATCCACTCCGGCCCGGGCTAAGCCCCGCCCATTAAACCGTGGGCTCACTAGGGGCAATCATTCCGCCGCGGGGTTACTCATACCGCAGGGCATCAATCGGATCGAGACGACTGGCCCGGATCGCCGGGTAGAGGCCAAAGACCACACCGACAATGGATGCAAATACAAATGCAATGATTCCGGCAGGCAGAGAGATCACCACTGGCCAGTCGGCGCCGGGTGAGAGGTAGTTGATCAGGACAGTGCCGCCCGCCGAAGCGCCAACGCCAATCGCAAAGCCAACGAGCCCCCCAAAACAGGAAAGCAGCACGGATTCAACCAGAAACTGGAACAGGATGTCCCAAGACCTGGCCCCAACCGCCATGCGAATCCCGATCTCGCGAGTTCTTTCGGTTACCGAAACCAGCATAATATTCATGATGCCGACCCCGCCAACCAAGAGGGAAATGCCAGCAACCGCTGAAAGAAACATCGTGATAGTCCCGGTGATCGCACCAAAAATCGCGGCGATCTGGGTGGAGCTCTGAACCTCGAAATCTGGAGACTCTCCTTGCCTGATTTTGTGCCGATCCAACAGCAGTTGATTGATTTCATAGGTCGCATCGCCCATTTTGTCCTGGCTCAAGGAGGAAACAAAAATCAAATCCACGTTGTTAAAGCTTGAGCCCTGCAACCGTTTTCGCACGGTTGAATACGGCATGAGAACGATGTTGTCCTGATCGCGTCCCACCAGGTCAGTTCCCTTCCCCTTGAGGACGCCTACGACGCGGAAAGGAACATTGCGAATGCGAATGCTTTTGCCCAGCGGGTTGCGGGTTTGAAATATTTTTTTGCGAACGGTCTGTCCAATCACACAAACTTTGGACCGGGACGAAATATCGGATTCGTTAAAAAACCTTCCCGGTTCAAGGACTTGCCAGGTGCCAATCTGCTCAAAACCTTCACCCACTCCTAGCATCTCCGAAGGGCGCCAGTTTGCATTTCCATAAATCACTTGCCCGGAGGTGCCGACCAAAGGAGACGAGGCTTTCACATTTTCGCAGTGGGTGACCATGGCTTGCGCATCGTCGGCAGTCAAGGTTTGGGCCACATTTTGTCGGACCCCCCCCCGGCGTTCACTTTTTGGGGACACAATGATCACGTTGGTCCCCAGGCTGTCGAATTGTCCCTGGATAACTTGGCTAAGACTCTGGCCAATGGAGACCATCGCCGTGACCGCAGCAATACCAATGACGACCCCGAGGACGGTCAGGCCCGCTCGCATTTTGTTTTTGCCGAGCGCTCGAATGGCGATTCGAAGTGTATTCCAGAATCCCACGCTATTGACCGTTCACCTTCTTTTGTCCCGTGACCAAGGCTTGGCCGGGATCGAGGTTTGCCGAAAGGACTTCAGTGTAACGATTGTCGCTGAGGCCGATCTTGATTTCGCGGGCTCGCAGAAAATCACCATCGACGTACCAAACGTGCCGGGTTTGCCGTTGGATTTCAAGATCCTGTCTTTGCGAGGCAGTCAACAGAACCTCTTGCCCGTCATCTTCGATGGTCTCTGACAGATTGCCTTCGACAATAGGCCGGTCATCGGGGTGGACATGTTGGGGTTCTGGTAGAAACCGGATGGCAGCGTTGGGAATTCGGACGACGTTGGTTTTGCGCTCTATTTGGAATTCAATCGTGGCGGTCATGCCGGGAAGCAGCTTGAGGTCCGGGTTGGTAGTTTCCACTACGACAGGATAAGTGACTACGTTTTGGGTCTCCGTTGAACTGTATCGCACTTCGGCGATCACACCTTCAAAAAGGGCCTCCGGATAAGCGTCCACTGAAAATTTGACAGAACGTTTTTCTTGCCAGGCGGTGATAATCTTGCCGATGTCGACTTCGTCCACATCGGCAAAGACATGCATCTTCTCTCGCATTTTGGGCGCGATGGTAAACATTTCTGGGGTCTGGAACTGAGCTGCTAATGTTTGCCCCGGTTCGACCTTGCGGTCGATAATAATGCCGGCTTCGGGCGCTCGAATAAACGTGTAATCGAGATTTTGTTTAGAATTGGCCAAGGTGGCCTCAGCTTGTTCGACTGAGGCCGTGGCAACAATGCGTTGCGCTGCGAGGGATTGGACGTTGTACACATACTGATCCAGCTCGGATTGAGAAATAAACCCCTCATTGTCCTGCCGCAAGGCAATTGCCCGTGTCTCTTCACGCCGCGCCTGCTCTAAGAGCGCATCGATTCGTTGAACCTCTGCCTTGCGGGTATTGAGCGTGGCGGTGTCCCGCTTGACTGCAGCATCGTAAATCCGGGGATCGATCTTAGCGAGAACTTGGTCTTTTTCGACCTCTTGATTGAATTCTGCATAGAGCTTTTCGATGGGGCCAGACACAAATGCCCCGATCTGAATCGACAGCACAGGGCGAACGGTTCCCGTGGCGTCCACCGAAGATGATATATCACCCCGGCTGGACTCCGCGATACGCCACTGGGGCTTGTTGGCTTCTTGGATGGCCCGGGAAATGGGGCCGTATGCCGCAAAACCGGCACCCACCAGGAGTGCCACGACAATACTGAAATAGATCAAAAACTTCATTGGTTCTTTGTTAGAATGTTAGGACACCCTCCATTCTTGTTGGCGATGACAGGTCTGACAAGTTCAGATATTTTCAGATTTTGCGGAATTCCAGAGCACAGCATCGGCATCTCGCGGCTGGCTTCCAGCCGATGACCGTCTCCAAAAACAGGGCTTTAGCGAGCCTTTTGACACCGCCTGCAATAAAAAGTCGAACGTTGTGCTTGGACGATTCTTGCAATTTTTGATTGGTGGCATTGATTACAGGGTTGGCCAGCACGATCGTAAACAAGGTGTCGATTCTGGTACCCGCCTTGTTGGTTTAAAGCATTGCGGTAGGTGCCATCGGCGAGCGTCGAACCTTCGTACTGGATAGCGGTTTTCAGGATGTTGAGCATTTGGGCATGGATCTTCCTGAATTCGGACCGTTTCAGTTGAGAACACGGGGTTTGTGGATGGATTTTTGCGGCGTGCAGTAACTCGGAGGCATAGAGATTGCCGACTCCGGCAATCAGCTTTTGATCTAGAAGAGCCACTTTGATTTCCCGGTTTGATCCAGAGAATCGTTGGACCAATTCATCGAGGGTGATTTTCAATGCATCCGGCCCAACCCGAAGGGGGCCCAGTTGTTCGCCCAGTTCCTGCGGGTTTAGCAACCGTATCTTCCCCAGCCCTCTTCGATCCCAGTAGAGGATTTGATTGACATCGCAGTTTCCCAGCGTCAATCCAAACCGAAGGTGCTCTTGGGTCGGTGGACTGGCAACCAGCACTAGCCCTGTCATGCGGGGTTCAAACACCAAGAATTCGGAAACATGCTGTTTGCCAAGGCCAATTACGACCCGTTTGCCGATGCGATCGATGTCGACCACGGTTTTTCCGGCCACTCTTTTCCGGATCGCGGAAAGGGTGGGGGTGATTTCAATCGGTTTTTTACGACAACGAATCTTGTCAACGGTTACAATTTTCCCGCCAACGGCTCCAAGGATTCCGCGTCGCATCGTTTCGACTTCGGGAAGTTCTGGCATATCGGACTTTTGGTATAGTAGGGGTTTAACAGCACACCGATGGAAGAATTTTAGCGCATTCGTCGCGGCAGGCGAAGCGTGCTTTTGACGACAATATTATGGCAAATCCAGGTTTTTCTTTTTCGAGTGCGCCGGACCCAAACGGACGGTTTGGGGATTTCGGCGGAAGGTATGTTCCCGAAACGCTGACACACGCGTTGAACCAACTGCTCGAGGAATACGAACACTCCCGACAGGACCGGGGATTTCAGGATGAACTGGAAAACCTGTTCCAGGATTTCGTTGGTCGCCCTTCCCCTCTTTATTTCGCTGAACGCTTGACGGAGAAAGTCGGCGGAGCCCAAATCTGGCTAAAGCGAGAAGACACCAACCATACGGGGGCCCACAAGATCAACAATACGCTCGGCCAAGCCCTGCTAACATTACGAATGGGTAAAAAACGGGTCATTTGCGAAACCGGTGCGGGACAACATGGTGTTGCCACGGCCACTGCTTGTGCCCGGTTCGGGTTGCCCTGTGTGGTCTACATGGGCGAAGAAGATGTGCGTCGACAGTCGCCGAATGTTCGCAGTATGAAACTGCTGGGCGCAGAAATCTGCCCGGTGACGAGTGGTTCCAGAACGCTCCGCGACGCAATCAATGAGGCGATGCGCGACTGGATGGCCTCGGTAGATAGCACGCACTACATTATTGGTTCCGTGGTAGGCCCCCACCCGTTCCCGATGATCGTCCGGGATTACCAATCCGTTATCGGGAGAGAAACGATCAAGCAATCAAGAGAAAAGTTTGGCCGGTTGCCGGACACGGTTGTGGCATGTGTTGGCGGCGGCAGCAACGCCGCAGGCATGTTTTTTCCTTTTGTCGAGGAAGAGGTGGAGTTGGTAGGGGTCGAAGCGGGTGGTTTGGGGTCCTGTCCAGGAGAGCATGCATCTCCACTTTCTTTTGGTCGCCCGGGAGTGCTTCACGGCAGTTTTAGCTATGTCATGCAAGATCAGGACGGCCAAACTTGCGATGTTCATTCCGCTTCAGCAGGGCTGGATTACCCGGGAGTCGGGCCGGAGCACAGTTACTGGAAACAGGCCGGCCGCGTTCGGTATACCGATTGCCAGGACGACGATGCCCTAGAGGCGTTTTTCGTATTGACGCAAACGGAGGGCATTCTCCCAGCCTTGGAATCGTCTCATGCCATTGCGGCGGCCATGAAAGTGGCGGCCGAAAAAACGGCTGACAAAATCGTGGTCGTTTGCTTGTCGGGTCGTGGCGACAAGGACGCTGCAGAAATCGAGCGATTACAGGGTCTTAAAAGTCAAGCGTAGCCCAGAGCTTTTGTTCTTAAAACCTGAAGAGTCATTGTGTCAAAAATAGATCAACTTTTTCAACAACTGAAAGCGGACCAGAAAAAAGCGTTCATGCCGTTCATCACGGCAGGGGACCCAAGCCTCGCAGTGACCTCTGAACTGATCAAGGCTTTTGATGCGCAGGGTTGTCACATCTGTGAAGTCGGAATTCCCTACAGCGATCCCATTGCGGACGGTCCAGTGATTCAGGCTTCGTACACCCGGGCACTGGGAAATAAAATCACTGTGGATTCAATTCTGAGCATGCTCGGCAAGACCAGCCCCGAGGTAAACCTTCCACTGGTGACGATGGTTAGCTACGCCATTATCTTTCGACGAGGAGTTGAGCAATACATTGATCGCGCGATGCAGTCCGGGGTCAGCGGCGTGATTGTGCCGGATCTGCCGGTGGAAGAGGCAGAAGGCCTCTCCCAGGTTTGTCGTTCCCGGGACTTCAGCCTGATTCAGCTAGTAACGCCCACCACGAGCCGTGAACGGGCCAAACGTATTCTGGAGACCTCGACGGGGTTTGTTTACTACGTGTCGGTCGCCGGGATTACCGGCGAACGGACAGCCCTTCCTCCAGATATCATTGCCAATGTCAGCTGGTTGCGCGAGCAGGGTGATGTGCCGGTTTGCATTGGGTTTGGGATTAGTGAACCGGAGCACGTCAAGGCACTGGCTCCGCATTCGGACGGTTTGATTGTTGGTTCATCCATCGTCAGGCGAATTGCGACGAGCGAAAACGATCAACAGGTAGTTGTCGACGTGAAAAAGTACGTGGATGAAATGCTCCAAGCCTTTGACGCTTAAGAGGCGGCACCGATCAATAAGTTATTGTCCAAGTTGCTCTTGGATGGCTTTCACGACTTTTTGCCCCAAAAATTCGGAGCCTTCTTTGGTGAAATGCACGTTCACAGGACGCATGATTTTTTTGATTTTGGGCTGGGCGGCTGTGTACAAGTCGTTGACTGCAATCCCATTGGCTTTCATGATTTTGAGGGCAATGGCGTTGTAACGGTTTGGGTCTTGCACATCGCGGTGGGGCTTGACGCCACCCTGGGGAACCGGCGTGGTGGTGGCAAAAATTAGCCGAGCTTTGGTTTTGAGCAATTTTTCAACGATCTCGGTGAGCTGCTTTTCATAATCTGCCGGCTCGGACTGCCGGGGATGTGCTGGGTCATTGGAGTTCTTTCGGTTTTTGGGGTCGACGCGTTTGAGATCGTGGAGCCCAAAATTGAAATGAATAACGGACCACTTGTGGTTTCCAGCGGCCAGCCAACGTTCGATATGCTTGATGCCGTTGACGGTGCCTGCACAATTCTCAGCCCTTCCCTGGGGAAGAGTGGGACGAACGACGTTCGCAGTGTTCAGGAGCGTTTTTTTGACGTAAGGGGTGTATCCGATCGAAATGGAGTCTCCCAGGATCAAGACGTTGGGCAATCGTTTTTGGGGTGGTTCCGGTAGATTGGAGTCCTGTCCCCTGCCTGGGTTCAGGTCACCAACGCTCATGCCACAGAGAAAAACCAGCAATAGAAATATAGTTTTTTTGCACATACCCGGACCCGGCCCTTGTTTTGTTGAAGGAAAAATTTGTGAACAATCATTCGCCACCTCCCTAGTGACGGTCTGCAAAGCGAGGAAAATCGAGAGATTTTGCCGATCTCCTCGGAACGAGAGCCCGTCGGCTGAATTTTTCCGGCTCGATAGCGGCCAGGGCCAATTGACCAGTTGTCCAATTGAGGGGACAACGCGACAATGAGAGCTCTCGCTGAAAAACATCTTAACACGTATGCAAGGAAATAATATGAACTGTTACAAGAGTTTGCGAATCGCATTGGTGCTCGCCGCGACATTTTCGTTCGCAAAAGCCGTCTCTGCCATTCAGACTCCTACCTTGGACAGGGATCGGGCCGCAACGATCAAGAGAATCGGCGATGAAGTCAAAATGATGGCTTCAGATGAATGGGAGGGTCGTGGTGTTAACACCAAGGGTATCGAGAAAGCCGCAGACTACATCAAAAAGCAGTTCAAGGAATTTGGAGTCAAAAGTGGGGTAGAAGATGGATCCTATTACCAGCCGTTCGATATTACATTAAGGGACATGATCGACGATAAAAATGCTTCTTGTGCGATCATCGATCCCAAAGGGAAAAAAACAAAGCTGGTTAAGGGAAAAGACTTTCAGCCACAGAACGCAGGGGGAGATGGAGATGTGTCGGGGGACCTGGTGTTCGTCGGCTATGGAATCGAGGCAGAGGATCTTGGTTACCAGGAATACAAGGACGTGGATGTTACAGGCAAGGTGGTGATCGTGCTTCGCCGGGAGCCCCAGCAGGATGATAGCGACAGCGAGTTTAACGGCAAGAACCCTTCTGAACACGCTTACATCCGAGCCAAGCTAAAAGTCGCCAAGGAACAGGGGGCGGCCGGTATCCTGTTTGTCAACGATTCGGTTTCGTCCAATGCCGGTCAGTCTGACCGCCTGGCCTTTCCGCACCAGTTTGCCCGCACGGCAGACCCGCTTCCGATGGCCTTTGTCAAGAGATCAGTGATTGACGGCTTGTTGGCGAACACACCTTTGAAGTCAGGCGATCGCACCTTCAAAAGCTTGAAAGAATTTGAAGACGACGTGGATAAAAGCCTGAAGCCCGCGTCTCAGGTTTTAGCCGGACATCGAGCGACTTACAAAGCAAGTTTTTCCGTCCCGACAGTGACCACCAATAATGTTGTGGGCGTGATCGAAGGCGAAGGTCCGCTTGCGGAAGAGACAATCGTCATTGGGGGACATTACGATCATCTGGGCTACGGCTTTTACGGGTCTCTGGCGCCAAAGCGGGGCGGCGAGGTGCATAATGGCGCTGACGATAATGCTACAGGCACGATCGCAGTTGTTGAGCTGGCGAGAAGGTTTGCCTTGGCGAAAACAAAGCCCAAGCGACGCCTGGTCTTTATCGCGTTCAGTGGTGAAGAGCGGGGATTGTTGGGCAGCTATTATTACTGTCGAAATCAGCCTTTGTTTCCACTTGAAAAAACGATCGCGATGATTAATTACGACATGATCGGACAAATGAAAAACAACAACTTGACTATCTTTGGAGGGACTTCCGGTGATGGGCTTGCGGATTTGTTGCGAGAGGTGGGCAAGGACACGGAGTTAAAACTCAACCTCGTGCCCGGAGGATTTGCCGGGAGTGACCACCTGCCGTTTAACGCGAAAAAGATCCCAAACATGTTTTTGCACACAGGAACTGGTAGTGGGTTGTATCATACCCCGGACGATGACTTTGAAACTATCAATGTCGAGGGGATGGCGGATGTGATTGACTACAGCGAAGACTTAATCAATCAACTTGCTGGGCTAGAAAAACGGCTGGAGTACAAGTCCGCTTCGCGGGTTAACCGAAACCGGGTCGGCTACTTGGGTGTTCAGACAGATGCGGATGCAGAGTCGGAAGGTGCATTCATTGCGAAGGTTATGAAAGACTCACCGGCGGACAAAGCGGGTTTTAAGATTGGCGACCTCGTAAAAAAAATCGATCAAAAAGAGGTAGAAGATGCTGCTTCGCTGGTTAACGCACTCAGACGAAAACGACCCGGCCAAAAGGTTAAAATCACGATAGAACGCGATGCCAAAGAGATGACCATCGAGGTCGCGTTGGGCACGCCGCCGGCCCGGGAGTGATCCTGCTGTTGAATCAAGTGAAAGGTGCCCAGTTCCGTAGCGTTGAAGCCTGAACCCCGGTGGGCAGCACGCTGGACCGTTCTTGGGGTCGATTTTGCTTTTAAGTGCTCCAAAACCTGGTTTTGGCGGTGATTTTGTTTTGGATAGACGATATGTCATAATGGCTGGCTTTGCCGCTGCCGAGGTTCCGGCGGCCGCGGGGCTCAGAAGAGGACCTGAACCGGGGACCCTTAATGATTTCTAGGTCTTGTGAAATGAACACCATGAAAAAAAGTTTGCGGCTGATTGCCCTTTCCGCCGGGTTGGTGATGGGGTTTCCGGGGATTGGCCCCAACGAGTCATTGATCGTTGCAGATGATGAAATTAAACCCAGTGATCTGAAGTTTTTTGAAACCAAAATTAGGCCGGTTCTCGTTCGGAGTTGCTACAGCTGCCATTCCTCGAAAACAGGAAAAACGAAAGGTGGGTTCGCGCTGGACACCCGGGCAGGGATTCGCGCGGGCGGAGATTCTGGGCATGGAGTCGTCCCTGGGGATCTCGAGGGAAGCCTGATCTTGAGTGCTTTGCGACATGAGTCGTTTGAGATGCCTCCCAAAAAGCAGTTGCCAGAAAACGTGATTCGAAATTTTGAGATCTGGATCAAAAGGGGGGCGGCTGATCCTCGGGGCGGTAAGTCGATCGTCAAAAACAAGTCGACGATAGATTTCGTCGCTGGAAGAGAGTTTTGGGCTTTCCAGCAGCCAAGGATGCCCCCGACTCCGACGGTCCGGAATAAGCAGTGGCCGACTTCAGAGATTGACCAGTTTGTACTCCGAAGGCTGGAAGCCGCGGGTCTGGCACCCGTTGAGAAAGCCAGCCCGGCTCAGTTGTTGCGACGGGACTACATCAACCTAGTTGGGATCCCCCCAACCGAAGAGCAGGCGTCGCAGTTTTTTTCTGACCGTTCCCCTGACAAACGGGAAAAATTAATTGATGGGTTAATGAAAACCTCTCAGTTTGGTGAGCGCTGGGGGCGTTACTGGCTCGATGTCGCGAGGTTTGCAGAATCCAATGGCCGCGAAAGGAATTTTCTTTTCCCCCATGCTTGGAGATACCGCAACTATGTCATTGATTCCTTCAACCAAGACAAGCCCTTTTCCCGGTTTATCCAAGAGCAGATAGCAGGCGACCTGCTTAAGCCGCTGAAGGGCCAACCGGCTTCTGAACCAAAGGTGGCTACGGGCTTCCTGGCGGTCGGACCCAAGTTGCTCAACGAACGCAACAAGGAGATTTTTGCTATGGACATGGTCGATGAACAAATCGATGTTGTTTCCCGTTCGACCATGGCAATGACCGTCTCTTGCTCCCGTTGTCATGACCACAAGTTTGATCCGGTTTCAACCGAGGACTACTATGCCTTAGCGGGAATTTTCCGCAGCACCCAGACCTTGTTTGGGCGAGCGGGCGGAGGTTCGCGACAGGCAACAGGCCTGATGGACATTGGTAACAGCCCCGGTCTCAATCAACAACTCAAGGCAGAGCACGAAAAACAGATCAAAGGTTTGTCGGCGCAAGTCAAAAGAATTACAGAACAAATCAAGAGCAACAACAAAAAAACAGGATCGCCAAAAAACAAGAAACCGCAATCAGCGACGCCCAGATTGAATGCAGCCGAGATCGCCAAGCTGCGACGTAAGCAACGAAACCTGCAACAGAAGCTTAAACAGTTGCAACAGTCAGGGCCTGCAGCTGCCGAGGTAGCGATGGGCGTTACCGAGGGTCCCTGCATGGACTGCAATGTCTTGGTTCGGGGCGAAGTCACGGCCAAGGGAACTCGGGTCCCTCGGGGATTCCTGACCGTGCTCGGTGAAACGGAAAGACCAGTTGTTGCCAGTGACCGTTCTAGCGGCCGTCTAGAGCTCGCTCAATGGATCACTTCTGCAGCTAACCCGTTAACATCACGAGTGGCTGTCAATCGAATCTGGCAGCATTTATTTGGAGAGGGACTGGTGCGGACGGTTGATAATTTTGGTGAAACCGGGGACCGCCCGACTCATCCTGAGCTGTTGGATTACCTCGCGATTCGTTTCGTCAACCAAGGCTGGTCTTTCAAGAAAATGATCCGTGAAATCATGCTCAGTCAGACTTATCAATTGAGCGGTCAGTACCATGAAGACAACTATGAGGTCGATCCCGATAATCATCTTCTTTGGCGAATGAATTCTCGCCGACTCGATGCCGAGGTGTTGCGAGATTCCATTTTGTTTGCCGCGGGTGACTTGGATTTGAAGCCGCCGAAAACATCGGTTGTTGCAAAGTACAAAAGCACCCAAGGAATCGGACGAGGGGTCACCGAAGAGACTTTTAATGTTGAAATGCCCAAGCGGAGCGTTTATTTACCAGTGGTCCGCAATGCCGTACCGGAACCATTGCGAGTGTTTGACTTCGCCGAACCGAGCATTTTGGTGGGTAATCGGCAGGTGACGACTGTGCCGACCCAGGCGCTGTACATGATGAATTCCCAATTTGTGATCGAGCATGCAAGAAACCTGGCCAAACGACTGCTTCAACCCGGTGCCTCCCGGGAAGAACAGGTCAAACGGGCTTACCAGGCAGTGGTGACCCGCTTGCCGACAGAAGCGGAGGTCAGCCGAGCCCAGACGTTTCTGGAGTTAACCAAACAGAAGCTGGTGAATCAGAAAGAACGTGCTGCCGAGGAGCTTGCTTTTACGGCTTTTTGCCAAGCCCTTTTTGCCAGCGGTGAATTTCGGATCTTGAACTAAATTACAATCATAGGAAACCACGCCGACCGGGAAGATCCAATGGCTTGAGTCCTTCCGACAGGAATAGAAAGAATAAACATGTCGTTTTCAAGAAGATCTTTGCTGAAATCAGTTGCGACTGGCTTTGGCTACACAGCGTTTGCCGGTTTGGCATCCCGAATTGCCGCAGCGGAGAAAGAGGGCAACAACCCGCTCGCGCCCAAATCGCCCCATTTTCAACCGAGTGCTAAGCGGGTGATTTTTTTGAGCATGCGTGGCGGTCCGTCTCACGTGGATACTTTCGATTACAAGCCGGCTTTGGCCAAGAACCATGGTAAAAAATCGCAGGGCAACCGAACGCTAATGCAGTCACCTTGGAAATTCAAACAACATGGTGAGAGCGGCTTGCCGTTGTCAAACCTGTTTCCCCATCTCGCGCAACATGCAGACAAGCTCTGTTTGGTTAACGGCATGTACGGCAAGACCCCGGCTCATCCCCAGGCCTACCTGCAGTTGCATACGGGAGAATTTCGCTTTGTCCGCCCGAGTGTTGGAGCCTGGACACTTTATGGGCTGGGGACTGAAAACCAGGATATTCCGGGTTTTGTCACGATCAAGCCAGAGCCTCAGCTGGGAGGTGCTCAAAATTACGGCAGCGCTTTTCTGCCGGCAATGTACCAAGGGACTCGAATTGGACGTCGGGGCCAAAGCTTGGCAGAGGCCCAAGTCGGGAATCTTTCCAACTCCCAATTTGACCTGACCCTGCAACGGGAACAGTTGGATTTAATCCAATCGATGAACCGGGATCTCCTAGAGCACAAAAAGGTGGATCCCCAGATCGAAGGTGTCATCGAGTCTTATGAGCTTGCTTTCCGTATGCAGTCACAAATTCCTTCGCTTCTTGATTTGGCAAATGAATCGGAGAAAACGTTGTCGAACTACGGGATTGGGGAAGGACAAACCGATGATTTTGGTCGGCAGTGCCTGATGGCCCGTCGCTTTGCGGAAGCAGGAGTACGTTTTATCCAGTTGTCCCACGCGAATTGGGATCAACATGGCGGATTGAAAAAGAACCTGGCACGGAACTGTGAACAGATCGATAAGCCCATTGCTGCCATGATTGAAGATCTACAAAGCCGGGACTTACTTAAGGACACCTTGATTGTTTGGGGTGGAGAGTTTGGGAGAACCCCCCATGTGAAGAAACAGGATGGCCGAGACCATAATGCAACCGGGTTCTCGATGTGGATGTGCGGGGGTGGTGTCAAAGGGGGGATGCGACACGGGGCAACCGATGAATTTGGAATTAGCGCGACGGAGGACCGAACCAGTTTTCATGATTTACACGCCACGATGCTTCATTTACTTGGGTTAGATCACGAGAAATTGACTTATCGATATGCGGGGCGAGATTTTCGTTTGACCGACGTGTTTGGCAAGGTTATGAAAAAAATCATTGCCTAGTGAAGGGTTGGCGGACTGCTATGAAGGAGTGCGGTTGCAATAAAGTTCCAGCAACCCCTAGTCTTGAAACGTGGTGACCTATTTTACCCGGAGCAAGACTGGCAAGGTGGTTTCGCCATCGATATTGTTGGCGCGCAAGTGAAACAACCGCTGTTGTTGGGGAACCCATTTGGCTGCGGTGATAAAAAATTCTCGCACATCGCCTTGTCCTTTGATAATCCGCAGGCCGTTGAGACCAATGTTGTCCACGAACACACCATGTGGCAAGTTTCTTCCGGATTCAGCATTGCCAAAATCAATATCCCCATCGTGCTGGTTTCGCTGGACGACTAAGTTTGCGGAAATAGTTTGACCCGGGCGGATAATCAATTCAATCGGTTTAGCATCGTCAGTGAACAAACGGGCTTTCAGGGAAGGGGTCAGCCGCAAGGAGGAGGGAACGACTCGCGCTTGGATCCTTGGAGAATCCTGGAGTAGAAGCTCCTCAATGTTGCCCAGGTCTTTGCGAACCTCTTTGCCATGAATCCTCGCAATCGCAGTGAATTTGATTTTTTTGATTTGGTCGGGCGTCGGTTGTTTTGCTCCCAGAGCGACATGGCAGGTTCCAAAAGCCTGATAATGGTTTTCTTGGATTGTGATTTTTTCCGGCATTGTAATTCCTTCTGGAACCTGTTCTATCAGGATGTCGATCTTTCCCTTGAAGCGATCGAACCGTGTGGCCTTGAAATTGAATTCACGACCACTGCCCCGTTTCAAGGTGATTTTTTTGCCGCTGAAACCAACGGCAAAATCGGGTTTCGCCGATCGAATGTCGAGCGTGTAGGAGTATTTTTCACCCTGAAATCCACGGGAGTCCTGAATCCGAACGACGTACGAGCTGTCTGCCGGTGAGGTAAAATATAGTTTCGAGTCTGATCCGATTTTGCGTTCAGCATCATCATCGTTTTCGTAATTCAAGGTGAAGACGGGCAGGCCGTTGGGGGTGATTTTTGTGGCGGGGGAATAAGCTTTTACCACAAAGCAAGGTTCCTGCAACGCATGGGCAACCGGTGTGGTGTCGAAGTAATTGTGACGGTTTCCAAAGCCTGGATAGACTTTAAATCCTGAATCCGGGCCACGGGGGTACAAGAACAATTTGACGACTTCACCATTGCAGTAAAGGTACTCGTTGAGTTCCATTTCTTCCCAGTTGTGAACCCTGAAATCATCTGAAGTGTTTGCATCTTTGCCGCGAAACGTAAAATAGGAGTCCCGAACTGCTTGGAATTTGGCCCGGGGTATCGGGGTCCCGTTGAGTGAGAGAATTTCAATCTTGGTGTCCGCGAGCGATTGACTTCTAGAGGCATTGGTTTCAATCACCCAGGTTTCGCCTTTTTGAGCGAAAAATTGATAGCAATCCATGTCCGCAGGTTCTTGGTTGCGGAAGAGGGTGCCCGAGACCCTGGCCGGAACGTTGATTTTTTGAGATTGGTCAATTGCAGTATTTGGTTCGATCTCGGCAGTACTCACGAGCTCGGCCCCCAGGCTTCGATTGGGTGAAACGGTCTGTTCATGCAGTGTGCTTTTGGGATTAACGATGGTTGGTGCCGAGACGTCTGGAAGAGCATAAAATTCCAGAGAACCATCCATCCTTCCAATTGCCAGCTCGTTGGAAGGAGAAATCGCGATACCGTAAGCCACGTCACTTTGGGTCGGCAAGGTGGCGAGAAGCTCTATTGTCTCACCGGTCCAAATTCGAATTGTCTTGTCTTCGGCAGAAGAGACCAAGGTGGTGCCATCTTGGGAGTAGGCCAAGTTGACAATTGCTGCTTCGTGAGCAAAACGAGAGATAATCAACGGATTGATTTTTGCCGAAACCTTGGATTTAAATTTCCACAATCGAATGCGATGATCCCGGCCAGCACCCAAGATAAAATCCTGAGTTGGATGAAACCGGGCGGCAAACTGCTCCTGGAGCGGCTGCCCCAAGGTGTCCAGCCGCCGACCGGTGCTGGTGCTCCAAAGCTTGACGGTTTGATCGCCGCTCGCGGAAGCCAGAACCAGCCCGGAGCTGGAAAATTGCAGATCATAAATGGCATCATTGTGCCCAGCCAGTTCCAGCGGGTTCTGAGCCCCACGCGAGTTGCCTTGGCGATGCCAGAGAAAAATTTTTCGATCGTAGCCAGCGGTTGCGACTATTGATCCATCCGGGGAATAGACTGCTGAGTAGACAGCATCTTGATGTGACGGGAAGACCCGCTTCTTGGATTGAGTGGCCAGTTCCCATTCAATGGCGGTCCCATTGAGACCGGTAATGCCAGAAGCTGCCAGCAGGTACTTTGAATCAGGTGAGAACTGGACGGAATTGACTTTTCCGGGATGTCCGTTCAAACGATAAAGCGTTTGCTTCGTCTTGCCATCCAAGATTTCGACAACCTGGTATCGGGCGATGGCTATCCGGCGTCCGTCGGGCGACCAAGCCAAATCGGTGATCGGGTGTTTGGAAACCAGGGATTTGATTTTCGGAACCATCAGTTGTTGAGGGACTAGCGAGATTCCGTTTTCGACTTTTGCCCCTTCGTCGATCCAGGCTGACAACCGCTCAAGCTCTTTGGCGGTTGGGCCTTTCAGGTCATCGGGTGGCATTTTGGGATCGAGCTGGCCGAGCATCATACGGACTAGGCGAGAGGATTTGGCATTGCCGGGCAACAGTGCGGCTCCCTTGTCGCCGCCTTGGCGAAGGCCCTCCGGGGTTGCTAGCGAAAGCCCTCCTTCGCGGTCTTCCTCGTTGTGGCAGGAGAGACAATACTTTCTAAAAAGTGGTGCGGCGTCTTTTTTAAATGCCGTGGAATCCTCGGCAAGCCCGGTCAAGCACCCTCCCAAGAAGGCTAGAAATGCTGTCGTTTTGATGAAAGCAACCATGTCATTTTCCGGTAATTTGAATCGATGTGAATGCTGCACTTGTTATTCTTTTTGAAGAACCGGGGAAAAACTAGCCGGGAATCACGTGTTTCTTTGAAGCTCAAAAAAAACAACAGTCGATATCGAAAGACAGAGGGGATTGAGATTTTTCAGTGCTGGAGTGGTTTGATGCGAACAACAAAGCTTATCTTGCTCGGAGTTTTGTTTGGATGTGGGTGGATCGGGGGCTGCGCGAGCTCTCAGCCACCCAAGGGGCTTCACGCTCATCGGCCGCTGGGATCCTTGGGGGCAGGGTCGCATTCCTTTGCGGCTGAAAAAGAGAGGAGTGGACTTCAGGGTTTTTTTGCTGCGGTGTCCCGTGGAAACCGAAAAAACTCTGGGGGTAGCCGACAGCTCAATCCTCACGGGATTCCGCCGGAGCGAGACCCGACTAGCCTCCGATCTCAGCCAACAGTATCCGTCGAATTGCTGATTGTTGCCGGCGAAATGGGGCTCAAGCAGCATCAGTTTGAGTCGGCGGCGAACTATTTTCGCCGAGCCTTGCAAATGGATCCCCAAAACCAGCGGGCCAACGCCGGGCTGGCCCAGGCGAAAGCCGGTAGCGGGACCCCGGCTCAATCAGCTTCGCTGCCCGCTCTCCAGCGCGAGTCACGTCGTGATTCTGCGCCGGGTTTGTTGGATCGTGCCGAGATGCTAGATGAAAAATCGGTAGCGGGGGTCCAACAGGTTACCTATCACGAGCTCGCAGAAGCTTCGGGGAAACCCTTGCAACACCCGGTGAGCAATTATCAGGACTCTTTCGAAATCACCAATCCGATTGCCCGACCGGAAATTGACTTTCATCAATGGAGCTCGAGTCAGCGGATTACCAATCCTTTTTTCCGATCCCCTGCTTTGCCGGGAAAATTTCAACCGCTGGAGACAACCAGGATCCGTGAAGCGGCGGCTATGCACCCTTCGGTCCGCCTTGCAGCCGACGCAGACTGAAGGTGTGCAATTCGGATGTTGTTTTGCAGCGATTTCCGGTCGAGGGCAGGTTGGTCTGCTTTCAACGGCGAGTGGTTCCGGGATCCCCAAGATCAGTTTCAAAGCTTGTCTTGATGCGGGAGGTTCTCTTACCATGAGAAGAGGAGCAGTGGTTTGACAACGAAAGATGTGACTTTCAGGAGATAGGATGGAACTTGGGACCGCAGAGCAACCAGGGGGTAATTCCGCAGTGACGTTTGGCGATGTATTGTCGGCGGCTGAAACCATTCGTCCTTTTGTCCACCGGACTCCGGTGATTCGTTGCGAATCACTTAATGAACTGGCGCAAGCGAGCTTGCACTTTAAGTGTGAAAACCTGCAAAAAGTCGGCGCCTTCAAATTCCGAGGAGCTTGCAATGCGGTTTTCAGGTTGTCAGACGCAGACGCCCAAAAAGGAGTGGTGACACACAGTTCGGGCAACCACGCTCAGGCCTTGGCCTTGGCGGCCCGCAAACGTGAAATCCAGGCTCACATCGTGATGCCCAGCAACGCACCGAAAGTCAAACGGGATGCCGTGATTGGCTACGGGGCAAACGTGATTGAATGCGCACCCAACTTGGAGGCACGGGAATCGACCGCGGAAAAAGTCAAAAGAGAAACCGGCGCCACGTTTATCCATCCTTACGATCACCCGCATGTCATTGCTGGGCAGGGGACCGCTGCATTGGAGCTGTTGGAGGAGACGGGTCGGTTGGAGAGCATCATTGCCCCGGTTGGTGGGGGCGGGTTAATTAGTGGAACCTGTCTGGCAGTTTCTGGCCATCCTGCACGAGTCGAGGTGTTTGCGGCTGAACCGTTGGGTGCCGATGACGCAGCAAGGAGCAAGGCCGCCAATCGGCGGATCCCGCAGCAGAGTCCCAACACCATTGCCGACGGGTTGTTGACTAGTTTGGGCGAATTGACTTGGCCCTTTGTGCGAGATAACGTTCAGGAAGTGATCACGGTTACTGAGGCGGAAATTATCGAAGCAATGAAACTGTTCTGGACCCGAACCAAGTGCCTGATTGAACCGAGTTCTGCAACTGCGGTGGCGGTTGCTTTACAGGCTCGATGGCCACCAGGCAGTGAGGTGGGAATTATTCTCAGTGGGGGAAACGTCGACCTCGAAAACCTGCCGTGGACGTAGTTGCCAGGAGAGTCGATTAGCGGTTTAGGGTTGACGGGACGGAGTCTTCTGAATCCAGCGGACCAGGAATGCAGTGATGGCCCCAGGCACTAGCAAGAGAATAGAGGCCATGGCGCTGGTTGATGCGTTTGGCCACATTTCAATCTGTGATAAGGGCTTCCAAAATAAAAGTTGCAGGACAAATGCGAGGAACAAGACAAACAGGGGTTGCCTCAGCGCTTGTCGATGCAATTGCACAGCGAACGATCCCGCTATTAGTAGCAGAAAAAGAGTACCCATGGAGAGGGTCGCCGACAATCCAAAACAAGCTCCGGTTAAGCCAAAGCCGAACACGGCTCCTGAATTCCAGTCCTTGGTCAGAAGCGTGTACTGAAACCCGATCACAGATCCCACCAAGAAACCAGTCAATTGAAAATCAACACGCTGCAGGAACCCCGGCAGTTGACCGGGGTTTTGAAATGTTGAACGGGCGAACTCAAAATCATTAGGGCAAAGGGCGATGATCGAAAAAACCAGCACCAGCTGAACCCCTTTCCACACCGTCGGCAGGCGAAATCGATCCAATCGCATCAGGGCAGCGGTCAGTATCGAGTATCCCACCAGGCACTGCACTAGAAAAATCCGGATTAATGTCCATTCATCCCTTCCGAGTTGCTGAAATCTCCAAGTAAGGAGGTCTCGGACGAGGCCGTCAACCCGAAACACGCGGTCAGTAGGCAGGTAATCGCCTTGGGAAACCAGCTCGCTGAGAACCAGGAACAACAACAGGGCACCGGCGATAATTTCCACGATAAAATAGCGATATGAAATCGGGAGCCGGCAGGTGGCACAGCGGCCTCTGACAGCAAACCAGCCCAAAATCGGAAGATTGTGTTTTCCTTGGATGGGCACTCTGCAATAAGGACAACGCGAGGGTCCAAGCATCGTGATTTTGTTGGGGACCCGATAAGCAAAC
>JAZABE010000424.1:0-3099 GCA_036137535.1 Planctomycetota bacterium
CGAAATTGATGGTTTTGAATCGACTCAATCCATGCCAAGTGTTGTGTCAGTTCATCGGCAAACGGCCGCTTGGGATCATAAAGATTTTCCGGAAGGTAGCCGACCGTTTGGATCCGCGGCGGAAAAAGGACCACGCTGAGTTCCGCGGCTTTGGCTGCAAGCAACTGAGAGAGTCGCCTGCCCGCCCGGCTCCCGGGAACAACCACCAAGGCTCGGTCCATGTCCAGACGACTTTGATCCTCGTCAAGATAGTGATCCACAAAGTACTCAACAGCCGCCAGAAGGGCTGGTTGATTCCAATCCATGAAGATTCGTTTGATGGACATCTCCCGCGTTCCAGAGTTTAAACCACATCCGATTGTAGGTGATGGCGACGATTCGGCCAAAAGGGCAATCTGCCCGAGTCTTCCTATCCTACCGCCGATTTAATGTTCCGCTACACCAGCAGGCCGTGAACCCCGAAACCATTCGTTTAACTCAGCAACTCGAGGAGAGCCCCTCTCAATTCTGGAAACTTGAATTGAAACCCTTCTGGGCCCAATCGTTCAGATTTAACATAGCGACCATAGAGGGCCAACTCCGGATCCGTTCTGAAAATAAAATGGGCGCCAATTTTGGCCAAATAACCCGGGGCAGGCATACCCAAAGGGACCCCGGTTACCCGGCGAAGCTCTCGCATGAATTCTTTATTGGACACTGGGTTGGGTGCACTGGCAATATAAGGACCATTAAAGCTCTTGTCCTCGATCGCTCGAACAATCAACTCATTTAAATCGAATTCATGGATCCAGCTTACGCCCTGACGACCACTCCCAATCGGGCCACCAAGACCCATTCTGACAATCCTTCGCAGGCTCTTTAAAGCCCCACCATGACGCCCCATAACAAAGCTGGTTCTCAAGCGAACTCCCCTAATCTCTTCGGGAAGGGCTTCAAGAAATGCCTGCTCCCAGGCCCTACCAACCGCGGGTGCCAAACCGTACCCAAGCGTCGAACTTTCAGTACACACTTGACTTGGGGGATCTCCATAGATGTGGGCCGTTGACATTTGAACCCAAACCTTAGGGCGGTTTTCAATTTCCTTGAGCGCTTGGCCAATCACTTTAGTCGAATCGACTCTTGATCACAGGATTAAATCACAGTTGGCAGGAGTCTTGATGCAATCGACTGTTTTCCCCGTAAGGTTGACGATGGCCATGGCTCCATCGAGCTCACTTTTCCAATTTCCTACAGAAACTGCATCCCAGGACACAAATTCAAATTCACTCAATGCCTGAGGAACATTTCGGGCGATGAGAACGGGTTGAAACCCTCGTGTAGAAAGATGTCGGGCAAGACTGAGACCCAAAAATCCCGTGCCGCCAAATACAATTACCCGGTCCATAGCTCGTTCCGTTTCACCAGTGCAATCGCCTGTCTCTAATCTCGCCTCTCCCTCAGTTTAGTTACCCTGGCTTGCCGGGAAGGTAAAACTCTTCTTCTCTTGGACAAAACCTTGAGCCTACAAACCCCGTTAATTGCCAGGTTTCGACCAGTGATCCCGATAGCTCCGTGATAAGTACTGGTTTGCTGCTTCATCATCGACCACAGATTCGTTGGCAGGATCAAAGTTCAATGTCCGGCTCAAGCGGGTACTCAGGTTTGCCAGGTGGCATAACGTTGCACTCAGGTGACCTTCCTCGATGGGAGCCGCGAGCTTTGCTTCTCCACGTAAGGATTGGATAAAGTTCACCGTGTGCTCCACCGGATTGAAATCCGGCATCTTGAAATCATCTCTTTCCCGGTTCTTTTCATCATAGACCTTCAAAATGCCCCGCTTACTCATCAACATCCAACCCCCTTCTCCGTAAAAGGCATTGCCGTTGTCGATCCCATCGAGACCGTATCGGGACCAAAGCCTCATTTCAAATGAGAGCTGCTTACCTTGATTGGGATAAACAAAATTAGCAAATTGCGTGTCAGGAAATTGCTGATCATCGTCAAAAGAAAGCTTCCCGCCCAAAGCACCTGCCTGGGAAGGATGAGTTTGCACTCCCAAACCCCACCGCGCGATATCAAGCTCGTGGACCCCGTCGTTCCCCGTATCACCAGTCCCAAAATCGTACCACCAATGCCACGTATAATGGTGTCGATTGGACTGAAAAGGCACCATCTCAGCAGGACCGACCCACAAGTCATAGTCAAACCCCTTGGGAGGAGTACTGGGTTTACCTCTGCCAATTTCACCTCGCCGCTGTACATTCCAGGCCTTGGCAACTCTCACTTCTCCAATCACGTTTTCCCTCAGCGCTGCAATGCCATTGACCAGAAGCTTGATGCTGCGACTATGAGTTCCATGCTGCACCAAGGCATTTTTCTCCGCTGCTTTGTCGACCAGCAAACGGCCTTCAACAACGTTGTGAGAACAGGGCTTCTCAACATACACATGCTTCCCGGCATCCAGCGCTAGCAGCGAGGCGGGCACATGCCAATGATCAGGCGTCGCAATAAACACCGCATCGATCGAACGGTCATCCAAGACCCTACGAAAATCACTGACTGGCTTAGGGCCGCTACCAAGTGACTTGGCGGCTTGATTGCGACGAGACTCATCGGGGTCACAAACATAAACCACTTCAACCTCTTTTTGCCGATGAAATCGCTTTGCCAGGGAAACCCCCTGCCCCCCTGCCCCAATCTGCGCAAGCCGGATTTTCTGTTTTGCTTGGAATCTGCACCCCCGAAAATTCGTTTTGGCTTCCACCGTTACACCACGGGTGCCCAAGTAGGTCGCCGCGGCCACTTTTGAAAACTGTCTGCGATCCATATTTTTCCTTTATTTTCCACTAACCTCGCACCCAGTATAACGGTTTGGATTTTAAGTTGCCAATTTTAGACCGGTTGAATTTCACTGTCAGCCATCAGGCTAGTTGAGCACAACCGCAAGAAAATCTACCACGATGCCCCGGGCAACGATCAGGAGCAACCCGAGAGTTCTTTGCCATTGATGGATTTTCAGTTTCTACAGGTCTAAAATGCGGTCTGCCCTTTTTAATCAACCGTTCTTTTTGTTCCAAGTCTCTAGCCATGTCTAATGAATTTGTTGCCGGTGACGATTAT
>JAZABE010000425.1:0-4733 GCA_036137535.1 Planctomycetota bacterium
AAATTTACGTGTGATTCAAGATGAGTGGGAACGCTTCTGGTTCCTGGATCAACCTGATCACCAGAAATTCTTCCATGTTCACGGCGGCCTGATTTAGGCGGTCTGATCTGCAAGGATGCCCTGCGGCCATGGCTGCGCGGCCCTTCTTTGAAACTCAAGGATTTCACAACTCGAAACCATAACCAATCGACTAATCGGTTGCGGCGCAGCTTTCAGCAATGGAAGTTGACGCCGCTTTGCGTGCGCAATGAGCAAATCGCGTGCGATTCAAATTGCATCCCCTGTCGTGAAAGCCCGCCCATTGCCTTATGACACAGGGCTAAGCATTAAAGGTTGGCAAACACGCTCCACACTGAAACTGAACATTAAACATGAGAGTCCTTTCCGGCATCCAGCCTACTGGCCGTTTTCATTGGGGCAATTACTTTGGCGCCATTCGCCAATACATCGACCTGCAAGATGAAGATGAAAGTTACTATTTCATTGCAAACCTCCATTCATTAACCACCATCACCAACAAGCAAGAACTAGAAGAACTTTCCAATCACGCTGCTCTTGATTTGCTTGCCTTGGGGCTCGACCCCGATCGCGCCGTGCTCTTTAACCAGTCCGATGTCCCTGAAGTCTCCGAATTATGCTGGCTCCTGATGAGCCAATGTCCAATGGGCCTGCTGGAACGGTGTGTTTCCTACAAGGATAAAATTGAAAAGGGGATCTCGCCGAGCGCCGGACTATTCACTTACCCCGTTTTGATGTCTGCTGACATTCTGGCTTACGATTCCGATATTGTTCCGGTAGGGCAGGACCAGGTCCAGCATATTGAAGTTTGCCGAGACATCGCCGGCAGCTTCAACCACAAATATGGAGAAGTGTTCAATCTGCCGAAACCCAAGGTCCTTGAAACTGCGGCAAAAGTGCCCGGGACTGACGGCGAAAAGATGTCTAAAAGCTACGACAACACGATCGGGATTTTTGAAGATCCGGCATTGCTTAAAAAGAAAGTCATGCGAATTGCCACCGATTCACGGCCGATGGAAGAGCCCAAGGACCCCCTGACCGATCACCTTTACCAACTCTATTCGCTGTTTGCCACAAACGAACAAAGGGAAACGCTGGCCGCAACCTATCGAGCCGGGGGTTTTGGCTACGGAGACGTTAAAAAGAAGCTGCTTGCCGTCGCCACTGACTATTTCGCCGACGCACGCCAGCGCCGATCTGAACTCGAAGCTGACCCCAGCCGGGTCAAACAGATCCTCGCTGAAGGGGCGCGTAAAGCAAGACAGAAAGCGGGTGATGTGTTACGGAGGGCTCAAGAGGCCTGCGGAGTAAAACCATGTTCCACGCAATAAGGTTCGCCGCACATCAAGATCGGGAGTGATTTCATGAGTCTCTTTGGAATAGGAACCGATATCACCGAAACCTCCCGGGTCGGCAAGATGATTGAAAAGCATGGCGGTCTTTTCCTGGACAGAGTCTACACGCAGCAGGAACAGGAATACTGCGGAAAACGAAAAGCCGCAGTTCAGCATTACGCCGGCCGTTGGGCCGCCAAGGAAGCCATCTTAAAGGCAATCGGAACTGGATGGTCCAAGGGAATTCACTGGACCGACATCGAAATCCTCAACAAAATGGGGGGGGCACCCTATGTCAAGCTTCACGGCCAAGCGCAAGGATTTTGCAATGAAAAATCAATCTCGGAAATCCTGATCAGCATTTCGCATTGTCAGCAATACGCGACAGCTTTCGCCACGGCACTCGGGGCCGGCGATCGGGACGGCTAAACCACAGCCTTGGCCGCCCTCATTCCCGAAACCACCCTGCCGCATCAATGAAAGCCGCCGTCACCAGTCGGAAACGACCTCTCACTCGCCCGCCGATAAAGGGGTCCACAGAGTCGATTAATCCAATGAAACAGTTTGGATGGCAGCTCTGATTTTGCGGAATTTTTTTTACCATTTCTAAAAAACTTTGGGCTCCCATTACTGACTTCTCGGGCGGAATGTTTTTGAAACTCATGATTTGCCACGGCCACCGACAACTGACGATCAGTAAAATCAATTTCTAAATGCGCCAAAACGAATCCCAGTGATTCGTGGGTCCGATCCATCAAGGCTTCGTAGGTGACCGCCTTAAAATCCTGCGGATCCTCTTCACATTTCCAGATAAAAGAGAGAGCATGGGCATACCACTGCTCGGCAAATTTCCTGCAAAACGGTTCGATCCCCGCAGCGACTTCTTGCAGTCGTTCAGGGTACCGCTTGTGGAAATGGTAATAAGAGACCAAGACATCGGCAGGCTGACGGATCAAGAATACCCCTTTTTGCATCCACTGCATGTACTCCAAGTGGGTTTTAGCCACGGGACGCTTCGCGAAATCTGAGTGCTGACATCGTTCCAAGTCACCCCGATCCAAGTCGGGAATAATTTCCCGTTCATTAATGGGCGGCACAGTCTCCGTCTGGTAGCCATTGTTTTGCAACAACACATCGGCCACCATGTGACTAAGCCAGGTGTTTCCCGATCTTGGGTAGGAGGCTATCAAGCTACCAGGGTCCGGTAACATCCAGGGTGGAGGAACGTCTGCCTGCAGGCGTTGGCGGCGCACCCTAGCAGCACGGCGGCACAAACGGGCCCGTTTCAGAACCTGAAATGGATGAACAAAATTCATAAAAAAAGGGAGCGGTGACGCTCCCCCTAGTCAGTCAACAGAGTTTTAACCAGCAATCGCCCGTAAATAACCTTCGAGGTGTTGGCTGCGAATCGGGTTTTGTAGCTTCCTAAATGCCTTGGCCTCGATTTGCCTGACCCGCTCGCGAGTCACCTTAAAGATTCGGCCCACTTCCTCAAGGGTATAAGTGTACCCGTCACCTAATCCGTAACGCAGACGAATAATCTCCCGTTCGCGGTAAGTTAGCGTCTTGAGCAAGTTCTCGATCTTTTCACGGAGGAACAAGTTGTTCGCCAAACGTGAAGGATTCTCATCGGAATGCCCATCCTCAATAAATTCACCAAAGCTCACGTCTTCACCTTCGCCAACCGGTCGGTCCAAGCTAACCGGGCACCGGCCAATATCCAGAACGCGTTTTACGTCTTCCAGGTCAAAACCACTGCGTTGGGCGATCTCTGCCACAGTCGGTTCTCTTTTCATCTCCTGAACCATCTTGTTTTGCAATTGGCGAATTTTCGACAGCACATCAATCATATGGACTGGAATTCGAATGGTTCGAGCCTGATCAGCAATTGCCCGTGTGATCGCCTGACGAATCCACCAAGTCGCATAGGTCGAGAACTTGAACCCCCGGCGGTATTCGTACTTGTCAACGGCCCGCATCAAACCCGTGTTCCCTTCCTGGATCAAATCCAGAAAACTCAAACCGCGATTACGGTATTTTTTGGCAATAGAAACCACCAGCCGTAAATTCCCGCTTGAAAGCTCACGTTTGACGTCTTCAAATTCCCGGTGCAGACGCGTGGCTTCCTCAACCCGGCGCGTCAAACTCGAAGGACTCTCCTGCGTCGACAATACGAGCTCCCGAAACTCGGCCCGGGCCATCCTGTATTCGGTCGTAAAACGAGGCTTCCCTCGAAACTCCTGGATCCTTTTTTTCAACGTTTGGACTCGTTGATCCAGTTCCGACAACTGCTGAAGCAACGGCGTAACCCGTCGCGTTCTGAGACTCAGTTCTTCAACCAGCACCAATAACTTCTCACGATTTCTGAGAAACCGGGTCCGAGCCAGCTGTTTCTCCGAGTCTGAAACACTTTTGCGAACCAACTTCACAAAGTCTTCTTCATTCTTCTTGATCAAAAAATCAATCGTCTCGAAATTGTGAGGCATCCGGGCTGAAACCTGTTCTTTCGTCAGCCTTTCGGTCAATGAAACCTTAATGGTTCGATCGAACGGCAATTCCCCGTCAAACACTTTTTTCAGTGTCTTCACCGTGGTTCTCAATGCATAATTGCAGCCAAGCAAGGCCCGTCGAAATCGTTTGCGACTAATTTCTATTTTCTTGGCGAGCCCGATTTCCTCTTCGCGTGAAAGAAGAGGGATTTCTGCCATTTGACTAAGATACATCCGGATCGGATCGTCACTCGGCTTTACAGAATACTCAGCCGGCGACTCATCACTAGCCGCAGCCTGCTTCTTGTCTTTCTCATCTTCCGGTGGACAATCGACCAATTCGATGCCCGCCCGGTCAATCGCCACTAAAAGCTCATCTAGTTTTTGAGCGTTAGTCGCCTCGTCCGGGAGATAGGTGTTCACCTCCGCGTAACTGAGCCACCCTTGTTCTTTTCCTTTTTCAACCAGGTCGTCAAGTTGTTTTTCAACAAATTGCATGTGTCATCCTCCATCCTTGGGTCAAGACACTCATTTTCTTGATCGTTATCGCCACCATTCCATTGGTGCTGCGGGAAACGATCGCAGGAATGCTACCCATCCTTAGGCGCTGATTCTTCCTGCTGGGTCAACTGATGCTCTTGAAGCTTCACTTGGAAATGAGCCTTCAAAAGATCAGCCTCTTCGTCGCTCGTCAAATCGGCCTGGTCCATCCTGGCCTGTAACTGGCGAGCCTTGTTCTCTCCTGCCTGCCTGACAAACTGTTCCATGACATCGCCCAGTCTTTCAGGCAGGCCACGCTGAGCGTCATCCAGTTTCTTCTGGGCACGCTCATCAATTTCAACAAACAGGTTCTTGAGTTGTGGATCTTCAATGTGAGTCAAAATCGATTCAA
>JAZABE010000426.1:0-1074 GCA_036137535.1 Planctomycetota bacterium
TCCTCCCAGGTGATCGCGATGATTCGCGTTGCCGAGGAATCAAACACACTTGACGATGTACTCGTCAAGATTTCAGACCGTATGGATCAAAAGATTGAACAGCGACTCGACTCCATGGTCCGGTTAATTGAACCGATCATGTTGCTGACGATTGGCGCCATTGTCATGTGCATCATCGTCGGGGTGCTACTTCCCATTTTTGAACTCACTTCAACTGTTGATTGACCCGTCATTTTGGAGAAATAAATGAAACGCAATAAATCCCCTCGAGAAGGTTTCACCATTCTGGAACTTCTCATTGTCCTTGTAATCCTCGTTGGCATCCTGGCACTGGTTGGCCCTAGGCTGCTAGGTTCGCAGAAAAAAGCGGATATCAAAAACACCCAAATTCAAATCAAATTGCTCGAAAAGACATTGAAAGACTATGCATTTGACATGAAAGGCTACCCGAAAACTGAGGATGGATTAAAAGCACTGCTCCGTAAACCTATGGACGAAAAAAAAGCCAGAAATTGGGACGGGCCTTATTTGGACGATCCTTCACTCCCGGTCGATGCCTGGGACAACAGTTTTGTGTACAAGTACGATCCCAAGGAAAATGGACAGGATCGTCCATTGATTATGTCCAAAGGACCCGACGGAGAAGCGGACACCGACGACGATATCTATAACTACAAACCACGAGACGAAAATTCTGGTAACGACGGAAGCGACGAGGAAAACGAGTTGGGTAACGAGTCGGAAGATGATCTCAGCTTTGGTTCCGAAGAATCCAAGTCAGACTTTCAATAAACATGCATTTCGAAATCGAAGCCAAACGAAAAGTGGAATTTCGGAGGCTCATTTCGACACGGCGGTCACTCGGTCCATTCCTGCTTCACGCCAGTGGCGGTTGCGCGAGTTTTCAATCGATGCGAAAGCCGGGTCTCGCCGCGGCAAGGCACGATCGAGTTCAGGTAGCTGGCAGATCTTTGCCGGCTTCCAGTTCCATGTTGATTGTTTTCGGTTCTCACCAAAACGTCTGCCAGAGTCCTCTGCTTTTCCGCAGAGGTTTTACCATTCTCGAGCTGCTTA
>JAZABE010000427.1:0-11013 GCA_036137535.1 Planctomycetota bacterium
GCCATCGGTTCCCCCGGAACTCCACATCAACCCAGGCAAAAAAATCGTCTGCCGAACTGGACCCACAAAAGCCGCGAGTGAACCAATAAGCACTAATGCGATCATCGATGCACCGGTCACTGTCCAGCGGATGGGCAAAGAAGTCGATTCAAAATCCAATGCCCGGGACTCAAAACGCTTCCAATAATTTTCAATCATCCACCACAAGGCAACAATGGAATAACATGACGAAGCAACATAGACCTGGGGCTCCTGGGTCGTGAAACAAACAAACAGAACCATGAAGCTACATAATAAAAAACGCTCCCGGTCAAAGCGAAAGATCACGGCGAACACAGCGCTGCACCAAGCAAAATTCACGATCCCCAAGATCACAACAATTTCGTAGGCATCTCCGTAGTCAAATTGCCGCAGTGCAATCTGTGTAGCAACGCAAAGCAGAACAAACAGAATGGTCCCAATGCAGGCGAAATACAAATGCCCCTGGTTGCCCTGTGTTTTCCAGCGTTGCAGTCGCTTGGCACTGCAAGAAAACGCAATCACCGGGACCCCAAGAAACATCAACGCCTCGATCACCTGAAGCAACGGAAATCCAAAAAACGTCGCACGGAAAACCTGCGCAACGATAACGGCCAGTAATGCAAGTGCAATCTGGGTCCGATCGATCAAAACAGGTTGAGTTTCTTGAGGTCGATTCATCGGTTAAACATTTGAGAAAATCAAGTACCCAAACTCCCGGCAGGCAGGTCACCATTTAAAGACGGAACCCGTGCATCGCTCAACTGGATTCCCTTTTGGTTTTTTGAATTCAGCGCAAATCCCGTTTCAAATCCAGAAAAATCGACAATTGAGCTCTCTCCAATTAAAATGGTTTGAGTGACCGTATCTCCCGGTTGCTTGATTTGAGATTCAGTGGTGGCGATCAAAATCGTCAATTCTCGTTTTTCTTTAGCCGGCGGCACACCATTGATTTGATTGACGATTTGATCACTTTCTGAAAGTTCTTCTAGGCTCGGCAGCATCGCAAGGAAATCCAAAAAGACTTCAATGCCTCGATCTGTAGAAATTTGTGACGATTTGTCGTTTGACAGCCCAAGACAATGCAAATTGACACTGATCTGATTTGATCGCAATTGACTGCAAATCGTAGCTGCAACCCGAATCGCCATTTCGTAGGTGCTTTGGGACCCCACTCCAGAGTGACTCGCCACTGACAAATCCAACAAAACCCGCACCGTTCTTCGAATTGATGACTGGAGCTCACGGGTAATCAATTGATTCATTTGCGCCGTTTTCGGCCAGTGAATATGCCGAATAGAATCACCCTCTCGAAAATCCCGAACGCCAATTGTATCGCCATCCTGCCCTGCTAAATCCGTGAGCGTTTGCCCGCTAGAACTGCTGCGATCGCCAGGATCAAGACTGCCGGTCAATGGAACGAATTTTGGCCAAACAATGATTTGATTGGGAACGCTAATCAGTCGTGAACGTTTCAGAATCCCAAATGGAAACCCGGTGGAGATTTCAGGCATTTCCACTGGAATACGACCGCGTCGTTGTGGTTTAACGTGCCAAGTGAAATCTGAAACGCTCCAAGCCGGTATCTTTTGCATTCCCGTCGCTATTAAGTCATCAGCCTCCACAACATCTTGCAAAAAATTGCCTTCAACCATCATGCCATACACTGGGAAAGGCCATCGATTGACCACTTCCAGCCTGGCAACCGTTCCAACGCTTTCATGCGTCCGTTTTTCAGTAAAGTGCAGATTGCATTCCACCCGCAAAAGACACAGCCAAGGCCACACGGTTCCAAAAATCAATAACGCAACAAAGGTCCACATCAAGACAAAGCCTTGTGGACCAATGAATAAACCGGCTAACAAAGAAGCAAAAATAGCCAAAACAACAAAGCCAACCGGTTGCTTTAGCCAATAAACATAGACGTTAGCGTTGGGGCAAAAATCATAGTTAATGGCCCTCAACAGCCTTTGAAACCAAGATTGCTTTTGCTTCTCCGATCGAGACAATAATTTTGGCTTTGATTTCATGATCAACAGTTGCTCTCAACTCGCCGTGCTCAATTCTTGCTTGAGTACCGACTTGGAATCAGTGGAATTGACTTGATTCAACGCGGGTTTTTCAAAACTCGGCAGGTAACACTCAATTGGATAATTCAATCATCCGTGACACACATTTTCCCCAAATGGCGGGGGGGGAACTCAGCTCCTACCATTCGCTCAGATTTTGCTACCGTCTTCACAACAATCAGAAGCACTTTTCAAGCAAACCCAAACCGGATTTCGCACCCGCCCAATCGCAAAACCAACCAACGGTTTCAGAAGACTGAGCACCATACCGGCAACAGCATTGTCTGAGTTCGATCAATCATGATCAAGAGAAGATCGGCGGACCGCGTGCAACCGCGTTGATCGCAACGGACTGGAACCAACCAAAGTCGAAAAAGACTTGATCGCTACAAGGCAAATCAGTCAATTCAATCTCCAGTGAAAACATCACCGTTTGATATTCATCGAAAAATCCACAAACCAAACATTCGCCAAAACGTCCCGTTTTCGGATCGTTCAACTGGGCCTCCCCGGTTGGAGAAGTGAACTCTCCGTGATTGCCACAGCTACACCCAGTCGAAAAACCTGCTTCATTCAATTCAACTCCGGCCGCACAACTGTGGTGATGCCCAAAACAGGGCAACTGATGCAACGCCTCTCCACAACTCAGCAAAACTGCCAAATAGGAGACGAGCGACCAAGTTTTAATCGATTTGAAGTCCACTGGATTAATTCAATTTTTTATTCGTGACTAAGTTTGCATTCGTGACTAATTTTTCATTCGTGACTAATTTTTCATTCGTGACTAAGTGAAATCCATTCTGAAAACTCAACTCTCGAACTGGGTGCCAACCGTGTCACTACTCATCAAGAGACACAATTTCACCCAGGTTGCGAGTCGACATTCCCTGGTAAACCTGAATATCAATGGTATCAACGACCAAGTGAACACTTCCATCCGCAAAAAGGAAATTACAACCGGTCGGGTGATAACTTCTAAAATCTTCGAAATGGCCATGCTCCCGATCATTGGGAGCATGATCACAACTGCCAATGTGCCGAGCCATCGGTGCATCCACGTGAGGAACCACCCCCACCCAGGAGACCGGTCCCAACTCAAGATTTCTTTCTCCGACCAGATAGGTGTTACTCAGACCATCGTGTATATCGCGTAACCGGTGTCCCTTTTGATGATAAAAGACTCCAAAACCAGCACTCGGCGAATCTTCAATTTCCGTGTGCCCAAAAACACCCGAGTAATTACCTTTGGACACCCTGAGCGGCTCTTCGTACTCATCTTCATGATAGCGATCGTTATCGTCATAGTCGTGATCATGGTCGTGGTCATGACCTGCCAACTCGCCCAACTCAACAATATCCTTTGCATAATCCGAAGGACAAATAAAGTTGGGAATCACGGTCATCCTGGAAATCTCATTGGCTTCTTCTTCAATTCCAAGTGCAAAATCAATCTGCTCATACAAATTATTCTGCTCCATATAAGGCAAGCTATGGGCCAACAAACCCCAACCGGGTTCGCCGACCGGTTCACTACTAATCCAGCCGGGAGGAAGCACCTTAAGGGTGTCATGGTAGTTGTGGAGTGCCAGGCCGATCTGTTTCAAGTTATTGTGGCACTGGATCCGGCGAGCCGCCTCCCTCGCAGCCTGAGCAGCAGGAATCAAGAGAGCGATCAAAATCCCAATAATGGCAATCACGACCAACAGCTCAATCAGCGTAAAACCCCGATTTCTTTGAACTGTCTTCAACATTGCCTTACCTGTATTCAACATTGTCTGTCATCACTTCTAAGACCGAACCCCAAACAGGGCAGACGTGGACTCTTCATGGTGAATTTCAGAAACCAGAACTCAGATCAAGAAGTTTCGGTCACACAACAGGGGACCACGCTGGCCCTAAAACGGTTCCACCGCCCGCCAGCAGGGCGAAGCTCAAAAAACACAGGATTTTGATGGCTTGGTGGACCATAACAAACGGGTGTGAAAAACGGCCTGATCTGCAGTCATCTAGTTTTCAGTATCTTTACGGATACGCGTCTGTAAAGCGAGAAGTTCTCGATTTTCCCGCAAAATCAACGATTCCCCGTTAATACCGGAAAAATAGAAAAGGCCAAGATTGGGATTACCGCCCAAAACTTCCTGATATACTTTGAGGCAACAGAATCGCTTTTCCCCTGTTTTGGATGCAAACCATGATCTCAGTTCGAGCGATCCCGGGTAGACTGCTCGTTGTTTTCTTACTGTTTCCTGGTTTCTTACTGGGCCTTTCTCAATGGGTGTTTTCTCAAACCGTCATTGAAATCCAGAAAGACGATGTGCTGCTGTTTTCCGGGGGCACCAACATGGTCCGCCTGCAGCAGGCCGGGTACTTGGAAACCCTTTTGTCTAAAAATTTCAAAGCGGCAAAGCCCCGGTTTCGTGATTTTTCCTGGGAAGCAGATACCGTTTACCGCCAAGGGTCGGTGGTTGAACGGTGGAGGCAAGATGGTTTTGGTAACCGTACCGAACAAATCAAGCGACTACAGCCAACAATTGTCGTGTCACAGTTTGGCAAGCTGGAATCCATGGAGGGTGCCGAAAAACTATGGTCATTCACCGAGGCCTATCTCCGTCTGATTGAAGACTATCAAAACCAGGCACGGCAAATCATTCTAGTGTCTCCCTTACCGTTTGAAAAACCAACCAGCAACCACGTACCGAATCTTCTCCGCCACAACCGGGTGCTAGGACAATACGTGGCCGCAACCCAAAAAATAGCCCAGGACAGGGGTCTTGTTTTTATCGACCTGTTCAACCGGGATCATCCCCGGTTAACTGAAAATGGAATGCATGTCACACGGCAAAAGCAGCCTTACCTAGCCCAATTGCTGGCAAAAGAATTCGGCCTTCCTTCCGGTTGGCAACCAGATGACGAAACCTTAAGGCAAAGTGTCGTCGAAAAACATCGAATCTGGTCCGACTATTGGCGACCGGCAAACTGGAAACTCCTGTATGGTGATGATTCCCGGCGAGAATTCACCAAGGCCAATGATGGTTCCGTCCCTTTCCGGGAAGAGTGGAAAAAACTCATCCCCCTGATCCAGAAAGCGGAAGCCCGGGTGTGGGCGGTCGCTCACGGCGAAAAGGATCCCGGACACTCCCGCCCCCCAGCAGAAATCCTCCATGGCGACCCAACCGCAGATGTCGCCAAAGAACAAACGGCTTTCCAAGTCGCCCAAGGTTTCCAGGTCAACCTCTTCGCCTCCGAAAAGGAAGGATTAACCTCCCCGCTTGCCATTCGCTGGGATCCCGCCGGGCGAATGTACGTGACCGTCACAACGACTTATCCCCATGTTTTTCCGGGTGATCTTCCCAACGATAAAATTTACATTCTCGAGGATACCGATCGGGATGGCGTCGCTGACCGGTCCACGCTTTTTGCAGATGGCCTGAATATCCCAACCGCTATTGAACTGGGCAACGGGGGTGTCTTCATCGGGCAAAACAGTGAGATCCTGTTTTTGAAAGATACCAACGGGGACAATCAGGCGGATATCAGAAAAGTTGTGCTGAGCGGATTTGGCAATGGCGACTCTCATCAAACGATCAATTCTTTCGTGTGGAGCCCCGGGGGAGAACTCTACATGGGACAGGGGGATGGAATCGAGTCACGTGTCGAAACGCCTTGGGGATCCGCTGACCTGTACCAGTCTGGTTTTTACCGGCTACGCCCCAAAAGATTACAAATGCATCCGCTGTTGGATGATTTCATGGGACCGGGAAATCCCTGGGGCGTTGAATTTGATGACTGGGGACAAATTTTCAGCATTGATGGCGCCGGCGGAGTGACTCATCTCTCCTTGGGGCAAATCCCCTCCCAACGCCGACTGCGCCTGGGTCGAATCGGCGAACCGGGCGGCTACTGTGGTATCGCGCAACTTAGTGGAAGCTCGATTCCTAAAAGTTTTCAACGTTTCTTTGCCGTAGGCGACTTCAAAGCCAATCGCGTCAAATGTTTTTCAGTCACTCCCAAGGGCGCTGGTTTCCAGCTGGATTGGAAAGAGCCCCTCTTGCATTCCAAGCATCGAAACTTCCGGCCTGTCGATGTGCGGATGGGACCGGATGGTGCCATTTACGTGGTCGATTGGTACAACCCAATCACCTGCCACCAGGACGATCGTTACCGAGATCCTCGCCGTGACAAGGCTCACGGGCGGATCTGGCGAGTCTCGGCTCCGCATAAACAAGTTACCTATCCAAACCTTTCTCGGGCTACATTGCCAGAAGTGATCAGGACGCTGGCATCACCCGAACGATTCATTCGCTACCAAGCTAAACGGGAATTGACCAATCGAGACGAAAATCGGGTCGCCTTCGAGTTACGCCGTTGGATCCAAGCACTCGACCCCAAAGACCCTCACTACGAAAGGCACCTCTACGAAGCCCTGGGAACATTCGCGACCCTCGAAGTTCCCGAACCCAGCCTGCTCGCTCGCCTGCTTGAAGCTCAACAGCCCGGGGCCCGGGCGTTTGCTTCACGGATCGCCGGACGCTGGCATGACCGGGTTGAAAACGTGATTGAATTGCTGGCCCGTCGTGCCGCGGATTCCAACGCCCAAGTTCGCATGGAAGCAGTCGCGGCAGCAGCACAAATCCCCGATGCTCAGGCTATCCAAGTCATTACCCGGGCACTGGATTTTCCGGTCGACAGTGCGATGAACTACGTCCTCTCGCAGGCCATTCACCAACTCAAAAATCGATGGGAACCCGCATTCCGGCGAGGAGACCTGCAGTTTGACAATCCAAACCATCTCATCAAACTACTCGACCGAAGTGAGGGCAAAAATCTATTGGGTGAATTGAGAAAAATCGCGTCATCCGATCGGTTCACCCCCAGTGAAAAATCAGGAGCCCTGATCGCCTTGGTCAAGTTGGGTCAAACCCAGGATTTGGAAACCTACGCGCTCTCGCTGACCCCCTACCAACACCAGCAAACGTACGATCTTCAAACCCATGCCCGGGTACTCAAGGCGTTGGTGAATTCCGTCGAAAATCAACAACTCCCACTCGTCCCAAACGCCCGGCACGCCTTGTCGCGATTACTCCAAAGTGAAACGGCATCAATCCAGGAAATGGCCCTGCGGCTGGTGGGGCTCTGGCAAATCCATGAACTCAACCCCTTCGTGAAAGATCGACTTCAAGACGAAAAACGGGACACTCCAACCCGGCGAGCCGCGATGTGGACCTTTGCAAAACTCAACCCACAATCACATGACCTGTCAGGCTACGCTTCCCCAAAACACCCTTTGCCCATCCGGGTTGCCGCCGTTGAAGCAATCGCCGTCCAGAACATTCAACTGGCCTGTTCTTTATTGCCCCCGCTGTTTTCTCAACAGGACCCGGGCAAACTCCTCTCAGCTGACCAGGCCACGCGGCTGTTGACCTCGATCCTCGAGCGGCAAAATGGAGCCGTCCAACTGACCAAAACTCTCCACGAACAACCGGTGGACTCGAAGGTCGCCGGTGCCTTGATGCGTGGTCTGTTCTCGACCGGCAGAACCGATCCCGCTCTGGTCGAAGCCCTGAAAATGCGAATCGGCGTGACCGCGAAACGCGTACCCTACAGTTCAAGTTATGTTTCTACTTTATCGGCCAAGGCCAACATCAAGGGTGCTGCTCACCGCGGAGCTCTTCTGTTCAAAAGCCTTTCCTGCAATTCCTGTCACCAGGTCAGTGGCCAAGGTGGAAAAATGGGGCCCGATTTAACCTCGATCGGCACCACGCTTTCCCCAGAGCGAATCATTGAAGAACTCCTTTGGCCCAATCGGCAAATCAAGGAAGGCTATTCCGTCTTGCAGGTTGCCACCACGGATGGCCGAATCCAGTCGGGTTATGAAAGGCGAACGCGGGAAAGCGAAAAAAAGGGAGACCTTATTTTAGAAGACCTGAAAACCGGGAAACTGCTGACAATCCGCAAAGCAGACGTTGAACAAAAGAAAAAAGCGGGCAGCCCGATGCCAACTGGGTTAACCGCTGTCCTGTCGGAAGCCCAGTTACTGGACTTGATCAAGTTCTTAACCGAACGAGGCAAACTCCGGTGAGTCATCGAACGGGTTACCGCACGCGTGACTTTCGGGACCGGTTTTTAGGTCGCGTTACAGAAACCTGGCAACTGCAGAAATAAGCGTGGCTTTTGGCTAAACTAGAATCAATGGATCCAGAATTATTTTTTCGGAGAAGACATTGAAACCGCTCTTTTTTTACTGTTTCACCTACCTTGGACTAGTCCTCGCTCTTTTTTCTCAAACCGCGGCGGCCCAAGCCGATGAACCCGAAAACGGTTTCAAGTCGATTTTCGACGGCAAAACCCTCCAGGGATGGCAGGTGACCCCGGAAAAATTCAAACAGGCCGGGACGGTTGAAGAGGGAGCGATCGTCGGTAACGGAGACCGGGGACGTTGTTACCTGGAATATCACCAAAAATCGATAGCCAATTTCGAACTCAAGTTCAGCTACCAGTTTCCAGGCAAGGGAAACAGTGGTGTCAGCATCCGGGCCCGACCGGATCCGACGGGGAAGCGACATTACCAGTCCTATCACGCTGACCTCGGTCATGTCGGAATTGGAAAAAATATCCTGGGAGCCTGGGACTTCCATACACCAGGACGCCGTGAACATGCCTGCTTCCGGGGCGACCGTTTAGTGATCGATGTTAATGACCAACCCACGATCACCAAGATCCCCGGCGCCGTCACCTTAGCAGACATTAAGAAGAACGGCTGGAACCAGGTTCACGTCACGGCCAACGACAATCATTTCAAGTTTTCCATCAATGGAAAAATGTCTGCAGAGTTCATCGAACACCTGCAGCCGGAGAAAAGGCTGGACCAGGGAACGCTCCAGTTGCAGCTGCACGATCCCGGTATGGTGGTCAAATTCAAGGACATTCGCTTGAAAATACTTAAGTAAGATCATTTCCGCCGAGTTTTCGCTGATTCCACTCCAGCCCCGCTGTTCACAGAGGGAATCGTGACGGGAAACCTGGCAGAACGCTCTCTTTCGCCCCCAAATTCCCAGGCAGCGGTTTTCATTTCGGGGTGGATTGGTAAAATCGGAGATTCACGTTTCCAGGAGGTCGAACGACCGCCCCAGGTGAAAATGAAACATTGGCGGCATAGCTCAGCTGGTTAGAGCAGCGGAATCATAATCCGCGTGTCGGGGGTTCGAGTCCCTCTGCCGCTACTGGCGTCTTTCCCGGTTCCCGGGGAAGACGCTTTTTTATTGGACTTTTGGGATTTCCGAGTTCCCGGTGGCTGTTCCCGGTGTCTGCTGCAACGCAAACAACATCATTCTGCCCAGTTGGGAATTCAAATCGCCAGGACGGTTGGACCGGCCTGGCATTGCCGGGATCGTTCTGATTCAACCCGGGGCCAAGGGCAACCGACACGCCTGCCCTTGGTTCGGAATTTCGACACAATGACTGATCCGTTCAATAACTGATCCGTTCAATGACTGATCCGTTCGACCGGTTATTCTTTTTTAAAGTCGGACGATTGGGTCACATGAACGCCACCATAAGCTGCGGGAGAAAAGTGCCACGACCGAGTCAGCCATTTCCCATTTTCATTAACCCAGATGTGCGTCACCCGGGTCCGGTAGGGTGTCGTTTTCCCGTCCGACTTGGACAGCCCTTCCAGGTAATAACGCGTCAGCATCACATCTTTGCTAAAGGAAATCGCTTCAGGGTAATAAACTTTCCACAGACCGGAATAAGTCGCTAAATTTTCTTTCATCTGTTCAACCGAGCTGATTTTTAGCGGCTTGTGAAAACTACCATCCGAGTTCGTCGCGTAAATCCCTTTGGGGCTATGCATCGCCACCGCCGTCGCCGCATCCTGCTTGCTAAAAGCTGCCCAGTAACTTTGGACCCGCTGGATGCATTCTTCTCCAGCTCGCCCTGCCGAATCTTGCTGCGCCCGAACTTCGCCGGTGCTTACTCCTAACAAAAATCCTACCACACCCCCAAAAGCAACTAGCTTAGTCATCGCATCCTCTAATTAGTAACGTTCTCTCATTTGATTCCGAGCCGTCGATTGCCGATACGTGACAAACCACAACTTGCATTCCAAACTGCGGGAGCCTCAAAACCAATAGTCCACCGATAGTGTAATCGGTCTGTTCGGGTGAGACGAGTAAAGGCACGGCCGTCTTTTCACCAAAACGCTTGCCATTAACCATGTCGCAGCCGGTCAACCGCTGGCGGGATCGACCGGTTATGGTAAACAGAAGGGCTGAAAACATTTTGTCTTTATCCTCTACGAAATGCTCCCGATGACTTCACTGCTGACCGCTGTTGCCACCTCCCGATCCAATCCAGTCCGCTATTGGCTGCTGCTCTTTCTGTGGAGTGGCCTGCCGATCCCCGTGTTACAGGCCGAACTCCGGCTTCCGAAGATTTTCGGCAATCACATGGTCCTGCAACGGGACAAGCCGATTCATATCTGGGGCTGGGAAACCGCTGATGCCAAGATCAGTGTCACCTGGGCCGGACAGACCCGCACCACGACCAGCGACGCTGAGGGTCGTTGGTCAGTCCATTTCGACCCCGTGAAAGCAAGTTCCATCGGACGCCAGTTGGTGGTCACCAGCGACAGCGGCTCCATAACCCTGACCGACATCCTGGTCGGTGAAGTCTGGCTATGTGGCGGTCAAAGTAACATGGAATGGACTCTCCGGACCACCCGAGATGCCGACCTGGAAATCGGATGCGCGGACTTCCCGGCGATTCGATTTATTCGATTACCCAAGATTGCCCGGCTCAAACCCCAGGAAGATTTTCCGGTTCAGAGCCCTGAAAACCCGGTGGGGAATTGGCGATTCGCCACCACCCAGCAAGTGGAAAATTGCACGGCCGTCGGTTACTACTTTGCTCGGCGCGTTCACCGTCA
>JAZABE010000428.1:0-1018 GCA_036137535.1 Planctomycetota bacterium
GGGTGTACCTTAAAATCGAGTTTTGCATTTAACGTGATTTTGGAGTCGCAGATGAAAAACGCCAGCTTTTTATTGCTTGCATGCTTTTTCTTGTTATCCGGTTGTGGCGAAAACGCCAAACCAACCCCCAATGGCGGTGACGGGGACCAGAAGGCAAAAAGCAACGCCGAAACCAAGGGTGGCGGAGACAACTCAGCCGCAAAAACCGGGTCCTCAAAAATCAAAGTCGCCTACGTCACCAATGGCGTCGCTGAATTCTGGAATATCGCCAAGGCAGGAGCCTTGAAAGCGGGCAAAGACCTGGGTTGCCAAGTCGAAGTGGTCATGCCCAATTCTGAAGGCGGTCGAGCAGCCAACCAACAAGCTGAATTAGAAAAATTAATCGCCAACAAGTTCCAGGGTATTGCGGTCAGTCCGGTCGACCCGGACAACCAAACCGACATCCTAAATCAGGTCGGCGAAAACGCTGAATACATTACCCA
Source organism: Planctomycetota bacterium (assembly GCA_036137535.1). Taxonomy (GTDB): domain Bacteria; phylum Planctomycetota; class Planctomycetia; order Pirellulales; family Pirellulaceae; genus JABAAE01. The sequence goes on from JAZABE010000428.1 coordinate 483, forward strand.
CGACTCCGATGCTCCAAAATCCAATCGAAAACTTTATATCGGCATGAGCAATTACGATGCCGGCTTCATGGTCGCGGAACTGGTCAAGCAAGCCTGTCCGGACGGAGGCAACGTGGTTTTGTTTATTGGATCGATTGACCAACTCAACGGAAAGTTACGGCGTCAAGGTGTAATCGATGGCCTCCTGGGGAGAAGCAAAGACGAAAAAAGAAGCGATCCCAATGACAAGGAGATCAAGGGAGACAAGTACACCATTTTAACGACCTACATCGACGGCTTTGACGAGGCATTGAAAACGTCACAACCCGAACAGGCGTTGGCCAAATACAAAGACATTGCCTGCATGGTCGGCCTGTTCGAATACAACCCCCCCAAAATATTTGGCGCTCTCAAAAGCGATAATCAACTTGGAAAAATCAAAGTCGTCGGTTTTGATGAAAACATCGAGACGCTTCAACAGATTCGGGAAGGAAACTGCCAAGGGACGGTCGTGCAAAACCCATACCAGTACGGCTACCAATCAGTTCAGGTCTTGC
>JAZABE010000429.1:0-3647 GCA_036137535.1 Planctomycetota bacterium
GGGAAACCGTTATTATCTCTGCAAAAATCAAAGGCCTGACGTCCCAAGAATCTGCCAAGGTGCTAGTAACATCGGATGACGGACGACAAAAAGATTATCCGGTCGCATTACTCTTTAATGAGCAGAGTAATAGGTTTTGCGCAACGATTGGTGAGGTCGGTGGTCTGAAGGAATCGTTTAGCTACCGAATAGAGGCTGGAGATGCCAAAAGCCTAGATTATCGAATTGAAGTTCGGACGGGCCCTACCATGTTTGTTGAATCCGTCGAATACATTCCGCCTGCATACACAGGGATCCCGGTTCAATTGGTTAAGAATCCCGATTCAATCTCCGGAGTGGAAGGCACTCTTTGCAGGATCGTTGCGAGAGCGAACCTTCCCATTGCAACAGCGCAACTGGATTTGTTCAGGAAAGCAAGCAGCGCTGAGAATGCTGCAGCCTTGGTAGCCGAGGGTGACGGCAAGATCGAAAAAATCAAATCCATCCCCATGGTTGTTCGTGACGGAAATTTAGCGGTGGGCGAGCTGACACTGGAACTGAATACCCAAAGAAAACGCCAACGGTTTTCGCATTACGAAGTCAGGTTTGTTTCAAAAGAAGGTGATGAAAGTGGGAATCCTAATCGAGCTGAAATCGAAATCATCCCTGACTTGAAACCTGAAATCGAGATCATGCTTCCGCAAGAAAAGGTTGTAGAAGTGCCTGTAAATCAAAGCGAAAAAATTGCGATTTCCGCGGTTGACCCGGATTATGGCCTGACCGCGATTGTCTTGGTAGCAGAGAATCGGGGGAATCGGCTGTTTGAAAAACGGTTATTCAAAAGTAATAGCCCTGCCGGTACTGAAGGGAAACAACGAGTGACTTTCCCATTTCAACCGAATCGGTTGGGTTTAAAGGCAGGTGACGAGGTTGTTTGGCACGTTCGAGCGGAGGACAACCGGGCTGTCGGAGATAATCAAACCTTGTTACCCAATCGTCAACGAACCGATAATTATCGATTTGTCATCACTCCTCCTTTGAAAAAAAATCTAAAAGATCAACCGAACCCGGATCAACCGAACCCAGATCAACCGAACCCAGATCAAAAGGAGCCCGGTCGTCCGGGCCAAGATTCGCACACTGAAGATGGGGCTGAACAGCCGAGTCCAGGTCGCTCTGATTCTCAAGAGCCAGAAGAATCAAAACCAAACAAACAAGGTAAGCAGGGCGGAGATTCAGGGCAGGGAAAGCCAGCCTCGTCTCCCGATCAGAAGATGGACAATTCGCAGCGAAACGCTGGGTCCAAAGGGGGTGAACCTTCTGAGTCCCAAAGTCAACCGTCGTCAAAAGGCTCCCGTCAGAAAAGCAAGTTGAAAAACGGGAAGTCAGAAAATCAGGCCGCGAATCCAGGTGAGGCAAGAGCCGAAAATGGGGAACAGCCCAATGGAGAATCTTCGGATTCGGCCGCTGGTAACCAGCAGCCGTCTGCAGAAAAAGCAGTTCCCAATTCCCGAAACTCGACGACGAAAACCGACCAGCAACCAGGAACAGAATCCGGCCAGTCCAGTGCGGGAGAAGATCAAAATTCTCAATCGACTCAAGGAGATCAGTCTTCAGGAAACGGCCGTAAGCCGGCTAATTCCCGAGAAGCTTTTGAACGACTGAAGAATTATTTTGAGAAAAAACAAGGGGAAGATTTAACGCAGGATAACCTGGGGCGTGATTCTGTGGAACGCACGGATCAAGGTGTTTCCCAGCCCGATCGTAATCAATCTGAGAAATCGGGCCCGTCTGATTCTAAACCAAAATCACCGGATTCGGGTCGGGGCAAAAAATCTTCTTCCAAAGAAGCGACTCCAGGGGATTCACCCGCACCCGGCCAGCCCAAAAAAAATAAGGGAAGTCGTGAGCAAGGTGATTCCCAAGGAACCAGTCGAGGCGATTCCGGGGCATCGGAGTTAAAGTCATCCAAGCCAACCCAGTCTAATTCCCAGAAAAATTCTCGCGGCCCAAAAGCCAAGGATGAGGCGGTTAAAGAGTCCAGTTCAAAGAGCGAAGGAAACAGGAAGGAAAAAGGGGCATCAGGAAAAGAGATTCCGGAAAAACAAACGGACCAGAATTCGTCTAACACGGATTTTCCCCGAAAACATTCTGGGGGAAATTCTGGCGAGGTAGATTCTTCTCAGAAAAGCGATTCAAATTCGAAGCCGAGAACGGTGCCCAAGCGACCCGGTGGCCCAGCGGATCGGCCCGATAAAGCCAACTTGGATTATGCCAAGAAAACCACAGACTTGGTTCTGGAGAAACTCAAGAAAAAATCGAACCGGACGGATTCAGAACTTTTAAAAGAATTGAACTGGACCCAAGAGGAATTGGATGAGTTTGCCAAACGTTGGGAGTCAATGCGACAAAAAGCTAACTCCGGTTCCAAGAGAGATGAAAGTCGATTCGAACAAGCGCTGCGGTCCTTGGGGTTGAAAGATTCGAAGCTTTCCACGGATGCTCAAGAACTTCGGGATGATGACAGAACGGGTTACCGGCAGAAATCAGGAACCCGAAAAGTTCCTACTGAATTTGCCAAGAAGTTCCGAGCGATTCAAAAAAGCCAACGTACGGCAAAAAGCCAGGATGACTAAATCGAAATTGGTTTCGATTTGACGAGACTTCTGCTCGTTTTCCCTTGCCAAAACCTGTTCTTTAAACGAAGTTAAATGGTTTGCAGCATTCCCTGAATGGTTTGAGTTTCAGTTGACTTACCATCGATATCTAGCTCCTTTTGACCCGAAAACTCTGCCTCACCGTTTTACGGATGTCTTGATTATTGGTGGGGGGTTGGCAGGGATGCGCGCCGCGCTGGCAGTTGATCCCGAGTTGAGCGTGACTTTGGTGACGAAAGATGATGTGACGGAGTCCAGCAGTCATTATGCCCAGGGTGGAATTGCTGGCGTTTTGGATCCTGAGGATCGATTTGAATGGCATGTCAATGATACCTTGCTTGCCGGGGTTAGCTTGTGCCACAAGAAAATTGTCGAGATGGTCGTGGAGCAAGCGCCTCAAAAGATTTTAGAATTGATCGAATTGGGAACTCAGTTCGATCTGAGTGATGGTGACCTGACCTTAGGTAAGGAGGGAGGACACAGTTTTAACCGAATTGTTCATGCACTGGGTGATGCTACAGGCCGTGAAGTGATGCGAGCGGTTATTGAAACGATTTTGCAACGCACCAATGTAACATTGTTATCAGATCACTTTACGCTAGATCTTTTGTGTGGTGCGGCAACCGGTACCAGCACCGAGGAGTGTAGGGGTGCGTTGATTGCCGACGCGGAGGGCTGCAAAACCATGGTTTGGTCCAAGCAGACGATTCTTTGTACCGGTGGAGCAGGGCAGTGTTTTCGGGATTCAACAAATCCGAAAGTTGCTACAGGCGATGGTCATGCGATGGCGATACGGGCCGGTGTCAAAATGCGAGATATGGAATTCATGCAGTTTCACCCGACGGTGTTATACATTGCAGGGAGTAGTCGAAGCCTGATCACTGAGGCCATTCGTGGAGAAGGTGCCTACTTGGTTGACAAAAATGGACATCGGTTCATGGGGGAATATGATGACCGGCTTGAATTAGCTCCACGAGATATCGTCTCAAAGTACATTGTCAAGCAAATGGA
>JAZABE010000430.1:0-2075 GCA_036137535.1 Planctomycetota bacterium
CTCACGACCCGCAGAGTCAAACTCTGGTGCAGGCCACCTGAAAAATGTTGTCAGCTATGGGCTTCAGCTAAATCGATTTGGGTCATAAGCTGATGCTTTGGCTAACGAGGCGGCAGGTTATGAAAATGGCCATAGAGGGTCAATACAAATCTGAAAAACTTTTCCAGAAAAACTAAAGTTTTGGAAAAGTTATTAAAACGCTAGCATAAATTCGATCCATTCAATCAAAAATCTACCATCAATGGGGTATGCATCATGTCACTCGCTGGAAAAGTTGTTGTGGTCACAGGAGGCGGGACAGGAATTGGCCTTGGCATCGCCAAGTCTTTTTTAGAAGCCGGCTGTAAATTGGTCATCACTGGACGTCGCTTAGAAAAGCTCGAACACGCAAAATCCGTTTTGAGCGAAGACTCGGATCCCCAGAATATCGAAATTCATACCTGTGATGTTTCCAATCGAAACGCCGTGGAACAACTTTTTGCCAAAATCAGTCTTCGACACCCTTTCGTCGACGTTCTGGTGAATTCCGCCGGTGTCAACATCCCCAATCGAACCATGCAGACAATGACTCCTGATCAATGGGATCAACTGCTGGCCATCAATGCCACCGGAGCTTACAACTGCATTTACCAAGTTTTGCCGTCGATGCGTGAAAAAAACGACGGTCTAATTATCAACGTCTCTTCAGTAGCCGGCAAACGGGCACTGACACTCGGAGGCATTGCCTACGCGGCTTCCAAATTCGCGATGACAGCGTTGGGAACCGCCATTGCCAATGAGGTCGCTAATGAAAGCGTTCGGGTCACCAATCTTTACCCGGGCGAAGTCAACACCCCAATTCTGGAAAATCGGCCTAAGCCAGTCAGCGACGAACAAAAATCCAAAATGGTGCAGCCTGAAGATATTGGTGCGTTAATGGTTGCAATTGCCAAATTACCCCCTCGTGCCCATGTTCCAGAGATCATTCTCAAGCCGACCGTCCAGGAATACGTTTAGCCCCAGGTTGAGTCCCTCACCCCAGAAAATCCGCCGGGACTAGGTGCAGAATTTCTAGAGGAACAGCAGAGACCCTCGGAGCCCAATTCCCAATTCAACGTCACCACGTGATCAAGATGATCTCTCTCGTTGCTCGTCTACACTACCTGGAGGTTGATTCTGGTTATCTGGAGGTTGATCCTTGGGCACCAGCCGTATCGACTCGCAGAAAAACTTGTCCCGAACATCAGAGACTCTACTGTGTTTTAAGCTTGTCCTTAAAGACTTTTCTAAATTTTTCCATCTTGGGGACAATCACAGCTCGACAGTACGGTTGTTGGCCGTTGAGGCTAAAGTAATCCTGGTGATAATCTTCAGCCTTGTAAAACGTTTCGGCCTTGACAATCTCCGTCACAATCGGGTTCCGCCAGATTTTAGCAGCATCCAGTTTTTGCTTCAGTTCCGTAGCTATCTTTTTTTGATCATTGCTATGGTAATAAATTCCTGAACGATACTGGGTTCCCCGGTCTGCACCTTGCCGGTTTAGTGTCGTAGGATCGTGAGTCTTCCAGAAAACCTCGAGTAACTCGCCAAAAGAAATCACAGCAGGTTCAAACCTCACGCGAATTACCTCGGCATGCCCGGTTAAACCCGTGCAAACCTGCTGGTAGGTCGGGTTGGGAATTTTTCCATTTGAATAGCCGGATTCTACTGTTTTCACACCTTTCAACTCCTTGAAAACAGCCTCGACACACCAAAAGCAACCTGCACCCAATGTTGCTGTCTCCAATTTTTTGGCTCCTGTTTTGTTTTTTTTGTCTTCCGGGTCACTCAGCAACTCATCAACGGTCCAGTGGGAATCTGCCGTATAGGTTTCCATCCCCCAATATCCCAGAAAACTCGTAACTGCCGCGACCAAGATTAAAGATGTTATTTTCATAGCTCACTCTGTTGAGATTCAATACCTTTTTCCAGTTGGTCAATAATCGCGTGATCTAAACAACTCTGATGATGACATTCTTCTTGATTTTGAACAATAAAACAAGCGTTCAATGCCCCACATTTTCCGGCAGAATGGGTGCTCTGCTGAAAATCGGCCT
>JAZABE010000431.1:0-8351 GCA_036137535.1 Planctomycetota bacterium
GCTCAATAAAAGTTGTTTTTTCCCGAAGTTCATCCACGCGGAACACTATCGACGGTGAACAGGCGGAAGACCTCCAGCATCTCGATCTCAAGGATTTTACCAGGGGCATCCTGGAATCATGCCAGCAGATCCCTGATGACATGACCATGCACATTGGTGAGACGTCGTTCAATTCCGTTGTGGTAAAATGTCAAGCGTTCATGATCAATGCCGAGCAAATGCAAAACGGTTGCATGGAAATCATGCCAATGGACTTTTTGCTCCACGGACTTCCACCCGATCTCGTCAGTTTTCCCGTAAATCAACCCAGGTTTGGCCCCCCCACCAGCCAGCCAGCATGTAAACCCCTCAGGGTTGTGATCGCGCCCTAATCCAATTTTTCCTTGGGGGGCATTGGCAAACGGCGTTCGCCCAAACTCGGTTGTGAACAAAACAATCGTTTCCTCCAAGAGACCCGTTCGTTTCAGATCTTTGATGAGCGCCGCGATCGGTTGGTCAATTCTCTTGGCTTCGCGGGCATGATCAACCCTGCAATTTTCGTGGCTGTCCCAACCATGTCGAGGCTTTCCACCAAAAGAGCCGCCCGAATAAACGTGCACGTAGCGAACCCCCCTTTCTACCAATCGCCGAGCCAGCAAACACCGCCTTCCACAGTCATCCGTTGCCGGATTCCCAATTCCATAAAGATCTTGAGTTGCCTTGGTTTCATTGTCAAAACGAGTTACTCCCGGAACCGACAATTGCATCTTGGCTGCCAACTCAAAAGCTTGAACCCGGGCTTTCAAAATCGGGTCCTCGGGGTGATTTTCCAAGTGTTGGGCGTTCAAAGACTGTAACAGTCGTCGGGCGTCTGCTTCTTTGCGGGGGTCGATTGACCGTTGTGGAAAAAGATCACGAATGGGAACCTCTCCATTTCGAAACAAGGTCCCCTGATGTTCGGCAGGCAAGAAACCATTTTGCCAGTTCGCTGCCCCACCACTGGGAAGGCTCCGCTGATCAGGTAGCACCACAAATGTGGGCAGGGAATCTGACACGTTTCCGAGACCATAGGAAAGCCAGCTTCCCATCGTTGGAAAGCCGTTGGCTTGAAAACCCGTCAATTGTTGGAAGGTCGCTGGTGTATGGTTGGCGGTCTCAGAAACCATGGAGTTGATAATCGTCAACTCATCTGCCAAGTCTGCAAGGTGCGGAAACATCTCTGAAATCCAAATTCCGCTCTGACCCCGTCTTTTAAACGACCAGTGATTCTGGTGGATCAGTCCTGCGCTTCCAAAAAAAGTATCCGGCTTTTGGCCTCCCGGAATTTCTTTTCCATGCAACTTGGCAAGTTCGGGCTTGTAGTCGAATGAATCAACTTGGCTATAGCCCCCCACCAGTGTCATGTGGATCACGTGTTTGGCTTTTGCCGGGAACTGAGGAAAAGCCGACGACTCCCGGTCATCGGCCGGAAGATTGTCATTCAACAAATCCAGAACCGCCGTACTGAATAACCCGGTGGTCGCAAATTCAAACAACTTCCGGCGACCCAGCCACACTGGCGGGGCGGGCGAATCGCCCCGAAAGTCCACAGTTCCCTGTTGTTGGATTGATGTTGTCACGAATCTGATCAGACCCAGAGGTTACGATAACAATCTTAGCATAACGGATATGGCTGAGCAAAAACTAGAATCGCAGGGATTCCATCCTGAAAGTTAACTAGCCGGTCGTACAATTCCCAAGAGAGAACTTGTAGTTTCAGGGCCCAAATTTTTCGACTGCCATGTTCTTGACACCTTTGAGATCAAGTTTGCCAGTACCCAACACTGGAATCGACTCAACTTGCATGAAACTGTCGGTACTAGGAATGTAAAGGTTAGGCAGGCCTCTCGCTGACAACCCCGACCTGAGTTCATCAATCGATTGTTCGAGTTCGGTGTGAACGACGACCAACCGTTCACCTTTTTTTTCGTCGGAAACAGCGGTCACGACTGCTTTGACGCCTGTCTCCTCATCAATACCAATCAGCCCGTTCAACTCGTCTTCGATTTGAACGTGAGGAACCATTTCTCCACCGATCTTGGAAAATCGACTAATCCGACCGGTAATCGAGATGAATCCGTTTTCATCGATCTGCGCGACGTCTCCCGTTTTGTACCAGCCGTCAACAATGGCCTCCTTGGTAAGATCTTCTCGCTGATAATAGCCTTTCATGACATTGGGACCCTTGATCCAAAGCATCCCGGCCTGGTTGGGTCCCAGTTCCTCGTTGCTGTCAAGGTCGATGATTTTGGCTGCGACTCCCGGGAGCGTTTTTCCAATAGACCCCTCTTTGTAACCATCTGCAGGGTCACCCATTGCCCGGTTCGGCGGAACATTGACCGAAGCAACGGGCGACAATTCTGTCGCCCCATAACCTTCGACTGGACGGATCCCAAATTTTTCCTGGAACGAGTCCGCGAGATCGGACGGCAGTTTTTCTGCGCCCGTAACCACGACGTCGAGGGTCTTGAACTGCTCTTCCGGGGTTCGTTTCAAATAACCTCGCAAAAACGTCGGCGTTGAGATCAAAACCGTTCCCTCAAATGTGCTGCAAAGCTTGCCGATCTGCCGACCATCCAAGGGTGTCAAATGGTAGGCCGTGGCGACATCAAGCATTGAATTGCCCCACAAGGTTACGGTGTAGCCAAAGGAATGAAAAAACGGGAGGATCCCCAGCAGGACATCATTGGGTTTGAGCTTGATGACCTTCTGGAACGCCTCAATATTGGAAGCAACATTGCTTTGCGTTAGCATGACACCTTTGGGGGTCCCGGTTGATCCCGAAGTGAAAATGATTGTCGACACATCTTCTGGCTGAATCTCGCCCAGCCCTAGGCTGCTTTCCAACAGGAAGGCAGGCATGGCATAAGATTGCAGTAGGCCAATAACCTTATCTAACCGCGACACGTGCCCCTTGAGTGACTCGAGCTCAACAACTTCGGCATCCAAGTTGAGCCCCAGTTTCGACATGAGCTTCTGGCTGGTCAGAACATGCTTGATCCCGGCCGCTTTAATACAGGCATTCAAAATTTCTTCTGAGGCCGAGTAATTCAAGTTGACGGTCGTTCGTTGATCCAGAGCCAATGCCATGTTCACCACAGCACCTCCCTTGGTCGGTGGCAACAACACCCCAACACGATCCTCTTGAGAATCGAGCACATGTTTCCGCAAAAGTTTTCTCAACACAAGCGCACCCGTAAGGTACATGCCTCCGGAAACTTTTTTCTCGGTGAGATCCCCTAGCTTGAACTTAAATTTTCGTCGCTTGCACTGACGGATGAATTGCCGCACCGGTGCCAAAAATTCGCTGTTGTTGGACATCGTTTTAACTCCTATTTTAAGTACCGCTTGTCTTGTTTCAAAAACACTGGGGAATCGAGGAAGGGGTTCGTCGAATTCAACCGCTATTGTTTGCCGAATTTTTTTGGGCCATTTCCAGAAAAGCCTTCCGCGTTCGTAGGTAAATAGACTACCCCAAATTTCATCAATAAATGCAGGCACCACTGGAACCGGTGACACCGCGAGTAATTCCTTTAACCCCGGATCAAAAGCATTGAGCATTCCCGTTTCTGAGATTTTTTCCTCCGGGAAAACAGCCAGCAGTTCACCCCGCGCAAGTGCCTTTCGGGCATCAACCAATCCTTGCTGGATCGAGGCAGGGCCCCCGGCAATTCGAATCTGCCCCCAAAAGCGAAGCCACTTTTCAAACCAACCTTGTCCCGCCTTGGTAAATGCCACCAGTCGAATTTTCCTGGGACTAAAGATCAGGAATAATGCACGATCCAACCAAGAAATCCGATTACAGATGATAATCGCTCCCAAGTTTTCGGGAATCTGTTTCTCATTTCTAATTTCAACACGATAAATCAACCGAAAGATCCACCAGGTGTCAAAACGCAGTGATGCCTGCGGGAGCCGCCACATGACAAACAGGAATACAGGCAGGGTTGCCAAGCCCATGATCCCAAAGATCTGCCGAGCCGTGAAACGTTTGAGTCCGCCTATCTGTTGAAAAACCGAATGGGTTAACGGTTGTTTGTCCGGAAACCGCTCGTAATAGTTGTCCAATGTTCCCAGTTCACCGATTGTTTTCAGGTGGGAAAATTCAGTCCATAACAAGTGAGCGTAGAGAAGATCTTCGGGTAGCTCAGAGGGCATTTGAAGGTAGGTTTCGATTCTCAACCCAGCGTTCGCTGAATTGGAACTCTTGGTTTTTTTTGCATTGATTTTTGGATTTTCCGCCCCCAGGAGAATCTCAATAAATGCCGGGGGTTCGCCATTCGTTTTATCTGTTTCCTGGGAAGCTGCTTGCAGGCTTTTTTCGAAAGTCTTGCAAATCTTCTCCATTTCTAATCGTTGTTCGGTTGCAATCTTTCCGGAAACCTGCTGAATCTCGGTTACGTTGTTGACCGAACCCTCTCCGACCGCGGCTCCCAAGGAGCCAAATAGCAATGAATTGGCAAACATTCCAGTGAAAATCAAAAAATTATTGGCCGCCAAGATAGTCCCCCTTTTTTCCGGGGGACTTTTCTTCTGTAGGTAAGCTGCAAGCGGGACATCAAAAAGTCCGCTGGACGTTCCCAACGCCATTAAAAAGACACACGAAAGTATCATCCCGGCGTTGAACTCCCATCCGTTGTCCAAAAATTCGGACGGAGTAAACAAGAGAGCAAAGGAAAAAAAGGAAATGAAAAACGCACCCAGGTGCAACATTCCGAGTTCAACCCGGCCTGCTGACCAAGCACCGGCCAAGACACTGCCAAAGCCAACTCCAAAAACAAGTGATATCAACAAGGGAAGTTTTGAAACCTCGAACATGCCCCCGTTTTCCACAGCAAACGAATCGATATTCAAGGTCGCCAACATCCCGATCGACCAAAAAAACATTTCCCCAAGAGAAACGATAAACAAGTCTTTCCGTCCAAAGAGAGTCTTGAGATCTCGGAAAGTCTGCAGCGGTGCATTCCACGGGAAAGGAACCGTTGGGTTAGCCGCGCAAGTTTTCTGTATCCCCAAACTGAAAAATGTCCCGACCACGGCAATGCCAATCAAGATGGCTGCAGCGGCCCAAAGATTGGACTGGCCAAAATCACCGCAGAAATCAGCAAGCCAGTTCCCGATCCCCATGCCGATAATCGTCGCGGTCACTGTCGACAAACCGAACCAGCCATTGGCGGCAGACAGTTCGTGGTCCTCAACCAGATCGGGAATCGTGGCAACTTTCGAAGGAGCAAACAGCGCGCTTTGCGCACCCATTAATCCGACCGTGATGAACAGAAGGGGCAGATTGCCGATCGCAATTGCAAAAACGCCCAAGCCCATCACAGCAACCTCGGCAATCTTGCAACCGATAATAACATCAACTTTTCGGTAGCGGTCAGCCAGCCAACCAGCAGGCGAAGCTAACAGCAAGTAAGGCAGCAAAAAAACCGCTGAGCCAACCATTAAAATGTCAGCCCAGTTCCCCGGGTTAACATAATCCTTGCCAATACCAATCACCAACCAGCGGAAAATATTATCGTTGATCGAGGTTAGCCACTGCGTCACCATCAGGGAGTTGAAGCTCAACGACTTCATGCCCGGCTTATCAAGCAACAGCCTGTTTTCCATGTTGGTCGCGTTACTCATAAATCGCAGGCCTTAAAAGGAGAATCACGGCGATGATTCAAAATCGGTTGACAACCCCCTCATGGGCCTCGCAGGAACCCTTGCTTCAACCAGATTTAGATCCATTTGTTGTGCAGTTTGGTGGGAAAGTCAACGCATGTTCATTCGGCAGTAATTTACTAAAGCCCCCATTGGCGTTTTTTTTCGGTATCATCCCAAAAAACCAAACATAAAAGGACAAAAAGAGCAACGAATGGAAATTGCAAACCCTAACCGGTATTCGCAAATAGTTTCTTCAGTTCCGGCAATGCCGGAAAAATGGCCGAGTTGCTACCCAATCCCCTCACCGGTGAACCCGCTTGCCTCGAGCTGACAGTCTCTGCATCAACCAACTAAGAAGCCATTCTGTATGAACCGGATTCTTCGCTTAAGCAGGCAACCAGCCGATCAACCACCGCGTTTTGTTCCTCGGCAGTAATCTCAGGGAAAATCGGCAAACACAGGACTTCCTGAGATGCCATGTTCGTTTCATGCATTGCATCAGGATCCGTAAAAAGTGAAAGAAAACACTTTTGTTGATGCAACGGAATGGGATAGTAAACTTCTGTTCCAATCCCACAGTCGGTTAATCGTTGCCGGACTTCGTCTCGATCGTGATTCCTGAATCTGATGGAATACTGATTCCAAACGTGATAACAGTCTTCAGCTTCTTTGGGTAATTGAATCAGGTTTCCCAGGCCATTCGCGTTAAGCAAACGGTGGTAGCGGTTGGCATTTGCACGACGCGCTTCATTGATTTGACTGATTCTCTTGAGCTTAATGCCCAGTACTGCCGCTTGAATCGCGTCAAGTCGGCTGTTGATTCCAATTTCCGAGTGGTAATACCGTGGCTTCATCCCATGGTTGGCTAGCAGTCGAATCCGTTCAGCCAAGTGGTCAACATTGGTAGTGATCATTCCGCCGTCACCAAAACCACCCAAATTTTTGGTTGGGTAAAAACTGAAACAACCAGTGTCACCAATACTCCCAGCTCCTTGTCCCTTGTACTGAGCGCCGATTGCCTGTGCAGCATCTTCAATCACATGAACATTGTTTGCATGGGCAATGTCCATAATGGTATCCATCTCCGCACATTGGCCGAACAAGTGGACAGGAATCACGGCCTTGGTCCGGGGGGAAAGAGCGCGTTCAAAGGATTCCGGACACATGTTAAACGTTCCCGGCTCTATATCCACAAACACCGGTTTCGCACCCAACCGCCATGCAGCACTTCCCGTTGCAAAAAAAGTAAAACTCGGAACGATCACCTCGGCACCGGGGCCCACATCAACGGCCATCAACGAAAGGAGTAGTGCATCGCTTCCGGAGGCACAACCGATAGCATGTTTCGCACCCGTGACTTCACAAACCTGAGATTCAAGATTTTTAACGTTGGGTCCGCCCACGAACCAACCGCTCTTCACAATCTCTTCGATCGCTTCCATCATTTCCTGGTGGTCGGCGGAGTTCCCGCGGGGAATGTCCAAAAGGGGTACATGGTCTATCGTTTGAAAACTCATTTCGCCTCCTGCGAACACTATAGACTTCTTGGTCTTTTCCTTAACCAAGCGAATGCCAACGATGTTGGTTCCAATCTTTTTGCAACAATTGCCCTACGAAAATCGCGACTTTTGAAGCGGATATCACATTAGTTTGACACGATTTTTTGGTCAAGTCGAACTGCCTCATTTGCGAGGTTTATTTTCATTTTCGCCAAGAGCACCAGGTGTTTGACAAACAGCGACTCCTTTGACTGTCCCTAAAACTGCTAGCAAGGCAAGCACAACGACCAACGGAGCGCGCATTCTCATGTTGCTCCAATAGACCAAATGAAGCCCTTGAAAAGCAATGATCAGCAAAATGGCAGGAAGTGATTTTTGAAACAAGAACCATCTGTTTACCGGATTCCTGACAAAGCACTGAATCCATTGGAAGGCTCCAACCCAGACAAAAGCGAAAAGGATTCCATACCAGATCCCTGCCCCGAGTCGAATGACAGTTTGCCCCGGTGATTCCAAATCCGACGAATTAGGAATAATGCACCAAAACCGGACAGCCCGGATCAAGCAGGCATAACAGAAATCTAATGGTCGACGCCTGATCACTTCGATTGCCTTGTCGTAATAAAGCCGATCCTTCTTGACTTCGTCGACGATCACACCTTGCCATTCTTCCGAGAAGAACTGACAGTCTTTACGGATTTTTTTTACCGTTTCCTGCAATTCGTTTTCACCGTTCCAAGGAGAACGTTTACCCGATCGCAGGTAATCGTAAAAACTGTCATTGTTACCTAAAAACAACGTGTAACCGCCGTGCGTCGTTGCCAATATTAGCCTGCCGTAAAGCTGGTGATTCCGGGCGATCCAAGGAGCTAGAATGCAGAGGATTCCGCTAAAGAACAGAACCGAGTTCAGTAGATTCTTGCGTTTTGATTCCCTCGGCCGACTCAGCAAACCCAGCATGACAGCCAAACCAATCAACCCAGCCCAGATTAAAAAAGTCGGACGACACAACCCAAACAGCCCAAAAACCACCCCCCCCAGCAGAAATGGAAGTCGACGTCCATTGGTTCCGCAGGACAACAACCAAAGCCCTATCGTCGCGAAAAATATCGCGAGGGTTTCTGTCATGACCAAGCTACTATGCCGCAACGCAATCGGGTCCATCGCCACGATGATTGCAACTCC
>JAZABE010000432.1:0-1300 GCA_036137535.1 Planctomycetota bacterium
TTGAACTGTCATTTTTTTGCGTTTTGATTTGTGATTCGGGTTTGAAAAAAATAAGATCCGCTGTCCGTTGGGCAGTGAGTGTGAGATTAGGCTGGCCATGCAGACCGGCTCGGGAAGTTGTTTATGGTCGGAGGAGTGGACTTTCCAGTGTTCACCCAAATCCATAGTGACGCTGATCGCCCGCCCGTTGGAATCTGATTTGTCTTTGCGATTTCGATTGTCCCGCATGTTTAACATCAGCGTGCCATTCTCGAGTTCGACGACGGCACATTCGGTTGTGTTGGATCGCGCGTGTTGAGCGAGTGTCCAGTTTTTCCCGTGGTCGTCGCTCCACATAAGATTTGAAAATGGGATTCCGTCGGCGTCACGACCCTGCGTAGGCATGACAAGTTTGCCGTCACTGAGAGTGATTCCATTTCCCGGGGCCGGTGCGAATAGATACCAATCGGGATTCTTTAACTTTGCTGTCCAGTTCTCAGGTTTAGACCAGGTTTGGCCATCGTCTGTTGATCTGGTAACGATGAATTGGGATGATTGTTTGAGCCCAAGCCCGGGTTCTGACCCTTTGTCTCGCCATTGGTGTGTGCCTGGTTTGCCATGAGTCCATACTGCGCTAACAAAGATTTCGCCAGTTTTTTTGTCGACCAAAATGTTTGGGTCTGAGCATCCATTTTGACTTTCTGGAAGTCCTCCGTACTTGCCCATGTCCATAATCGGGCGAGGTGGTTCCCAAGTCTTACCTCCGTCGATTGAGCGGGACAGGCCAATATCCATGTGGCCTTGCAGGTCGCGGCGACTGTTATACCGCATGTCATAGACCGCCAGTAGAGTACCCTTGTTGGTGACCGAGATGGCTGGAATTCGAAAAGTATGGCATGCGTGATCTCCTTGCTTGTGGATCACAACAAACGGCCGGTTCTCATTCGCAAAAATCGGAATGCTTGCCAGCATCAATGCGAATATTTGAAAAAAGAGTTTCATTCAATCAATGTTCAAGAGTAATTGTATTGGGAAGTAATTCGTCCGATCTGTGATCCGATCAGTTTAGCCACTCAATTAGAACTTGCCCCGCCTTGTCGATCAGACGGAGTTGACGGATCGAAGCATTTCCTGGACCCTCACTGACATCGATTCGTAGCTGTTGAATTGCTTTGTCAGTTTTTAATTCGATATCAATTTCCTGCCAATCACCTTTGGCGGTGACATCGAAGGCGACGCGGTTTCCCTTGGGAAGGGTCGTTTTCGAGTCGGTGGTAAAGAACAGTTCACCCCCAGCCTTACTACCTCCTTTTAAATCAAA
>JAZABE010000433.1:0-5090 GCA_036137535.1 Planctomycetota bacterium
TGAGCTGCTGGAAACCGATCCCGGGAAATCCCGCGCACAAGCCTACGATTTGGTGATCAACGGTTTCGAAGCCGGCGGAGGAACGATTCGGATTCACAATACCGAAACTCAGTCGAAGGTTTTTTCACTGTTGGGGCTGACGAAAGAAAGCGCCCGGGATCGATTTGGGTTCTTGTTGGATGCGTTGGGTTACGGGGCGCCTCCGCATGGTGGGATCGCGCTGGGCATTGACCGCGTCGTGATGTTGTTTGCAAAGTTGAACAACATTCGAGATTGCATTGCTTTCCCAAAAACCCAGCGGGCAACGGACATGATGACGGAGGCACCCGGGGGTGTTGATCCTGCTCAGTTGACAGAGCTGGGAATCCATTTGTTGCCGGAGGTGGCGGCAGCTCTGGAAAACGGAGATTCTGAAAACGGGGAAGAAGAGTAATTCAATGGTGCTGGTTCTCAACGCCGTTCTGCCTGTCTTTTTATTGGCGGCGTTGGGATATTTTTTGTTTCGCATCGGGTTTATTACCCGAGACATCTCTGTAGGGCTCAACCAGTTGGTTTACTGGGTGGGTCTGCCCAGCCTGCTCTTTCACAAGATATCCCGTCAACAACTTGAGTGGTCATCGGTTAGCGATGTGCTATCGGCCTTCTTTCTGGCTTTAGCGGGAACCGTTTTGTTAGCGTATGTGATTTCTTGGTTTTTGAGAATTGATGCGAAATCCTTGGGAGCCTTTGTGCAGGCGGCTTACCGGGGAAATCTCGGCTTTATTGGTTTGCCGATCGTGCTTTACTCGTTTAGCCAGGGAGATATCGAGCGTTCTGAAGCGATTGCCGCAATATCCTTGGCTCCCTGCGCGATTGCGTTCAATATCATTGCCGTTGCCTTGATGATAGCTCATCAACCGAAAACCCCGGCCAAGCGGCCGAGGTTCCTTTTTTTCTTCTTAACCAATCCCTTGATTGTGGGGGGGGTGCTTGGAGTAACCGCGGCATCGTTGGAGTTGGATTTGCCGTTGTTTGTGGACCGGTCTTTTGAAGGTCTGAGTAACATGTCCGTACCCGTTGCGTTACTGGGTTTGGGGGCTTCGCTGGGTTTTTTTGGCATCAAGGAATTCAAACGGGACTTGGTGGTTGCGATTTTTGGCACGACCCTGCTGAAAATCTTGGTTTCACCACTGTTGGGAGTTGTGATGTCCGTTTTTTTGGTGCTCGATTTTGTTGAAGCCAGGATCGTGGTAATTTACCTTGCAACGCCGACGGCAATTGCCTCGAATGTCATCGTCGGACAGTTTGGAGGCGATGAAAAACTTGCGGCATCTTCGATCGTTTCTGCAACCCTGGGGTCGATCTTGTTTTTACCCTTGGCGCTGTGGATCACAGGTGAGCAAACCTGGGGTAAGTTGCTTCAACTCGCTGGCCACTGAAATGATCGCAGAGGCATCATCCGTGCGAGAGCTGGAACGGGTGCTGTCGGATTAAAGGTACATCCCGAGGTATCCCCCGTCGGTTTCTTGTTTCTCCTGGAGTTCCCGGATCCGGTTTTCCGTTTTGGAGAGATCACCGGCTTCGATATACCGGTTAAATTCGTGTTTGACACTTTGCTCCACGGTTTTACTAAACCATTGGACAATTGGTTCGGTCAGCCAATCACAGGTTTCGCTCTCAAGCTGGATGCTCAGTGATACCGAAACACAATGACGGTCTTTGATGTCTGTAGAAACCGTTCCTTCCCAAGAAAATTTGATTTTTCCGACTTCGGAATGATTGGTCAGGTAGTAGGTGCAAGAGGCGTTGTGGAGAAAATAGGTGTTATGGGATCCGTGGACTTCAATGGCCCGTTTGATCGCCTTGCATTTCTGGATGTACCCGGGAGAAGCATCCAGGGGAATGTCTAACCGGGAAATGGTCCTCAGCGGAATGCAATCGAATTCAATTTCGACACGGTTCATTCGAGTAGAGTTCTATCGAAGCCAATTTTCGTTTGTGTGATTGGTTGCAACCCGCGCGGCTTCAATGTATCGCCCGGTTTCATCTTTAATAAATTTATTTTTGTTTTCTTCAGAAGCGAACAGGAAGACAACTCGGTTTGCCTTCGTGCCGACGAACCCACCAAACTCACTTTTCCCTTCGACCAGTTTTCCGGTTTCCTCGTAAATCACTACATCGTAGCCTGCCAAGACAGGAGCGTAGCGGTCCGGGGTTTTCAGGAAAGTGTCGCGGTTTACCTGGTTCGTAAAGAAGTAGATTTTGCCACGATGAATGCAGCCCCAATCCTGAGAGCCAGCGATTTTTCGAGTTTCCTTCAAGAGTGAGACCGGACAAAATCCTTCGAGACCGATCGGGGGTAGGGGAACAGGTTTGAGATCATCATTGGCGGCACCTGAGTTGCTTGGTTGCGGCTTGTAAAACTCATTATTAACGGTTTGGGGTGCTTGTGCCTGATGGGTTGGGGTTGTCTCCGGCTGCCTGGCCACTTGGACTGATGGAGGGTTGATGGGGCTTTCCGGTACAAGGCTTTGCCCAGATCGTGGAGACTGAAACGACTGCATATCGGGTTGTGTAGACAACACAGGCGTGATTTCAAACGGTTTCTGCGGGAGCGGTGAGGCGTTGCTGACTTGGGCGGACTTCATGAAGTTGCCGTGCATTTTCGCAACCGAGTTGAGGCTTTGGGTGTATTGCGAGACATTGTTCGGGCTGGCCCGCTCGAGCAGTTTGACGCCTTGGGAAGAAAGATAAAGATCCCAGGGCCAACGAGTGACTCCGTAGGTTTTCGGGATGTCTGGAGTTTCCAGTGTATTGATTTTGACGGCGATAAACTGTGAGTTAATGGCCTGCACCAGGATCGGATTCGGAAAGACAAATTGTTCTAACGCCAGGCAAGGGCGGCACCGCTCATTCCAGAAATGCAGCACCAATGGCTTGTTTTCCTGGGCTGCCTGTTTCAACGCCTGGGCAAGCTGTTTTCCGTCAATCCAGTTGATTTTTGCAGATTGTGAATTGGCTGTCTGGACAATGCCCGTTGAAGATTGTGACGCGACCGGCAATGGCAGGTTTGACTGATTCGAACGGGTGCTGGAGTTGGGTCCTGTTGTCGAGGATGCGGGCTGAAATGCTCCCCCCCGAACGGGAGATTGGCCCCAAGCCACGGGGTTCAATGGAAGTGCAAAGGCGGGAACGATCAGCAAAACGACCCATGGTTTGAACTTGACATCCATGCCACAACTCAAAAAAGAACCCGATATTTTGGCCAAAACAAACGAAATTAATACCTAATCCTGGCCTGCAAATCGAGGCTGATTCGAGAATTGTCCCTAAATTTTGGGAAAATCGATGTTTTTCAACCCTTTTCACCCAGTGCCCTACGAAGTTCGGGATTGCAACTGTAATTATCGCTTGACAGCGGGGGTTGATCGATTATGATTGGGGCAGATTTGGGACAGTTATCCCATTTCAATTTGCTCAACTGTAGTAAACAGTCCGTTTGGAACGGACATCTACTGAGTGGCGAATATTCTCGCTTTGGGTTGTTTGATTAAAGAATAACAAACACTCATGTCTCAGCGTTAGCTCTTAGATTCGAGATTTTGCGAGCGTTCGGCTTCTCAAACATAAAACAGAAATTAAGGTTTGTTTGCACGTTGATGTGCAAGCTTCTTTTGGTTGGATTCCAGTTGACTTGATGGCACTCTTGGTGAGTGTTGCCATCACACGGTCTGACTCCAAAACTCTAATTAGACTTGCTAGCTATGGCGAAAAGAAATTTCCGAGGTCGATCGGGAGGTAGTGGTAGAAATTCAGGTTCAGGTTCAGGTTCAGGTTCCGGTTCCGGTTCCGGTTCCGGTCGCGGTCGAACGAACCGTCGGTCTGGATCAAAACGACGACGCCCCAGTGGCCCTCGGCGCGAAGACGATGAACCGGTTGAAGCTGAAGAAGGGGAAGTTGAGCTGGTCGAAGGCTGTGGGCTGCTGGAACTTCATCCCAATGGATATGGATTCTTGCGGTCTCCTGAGAACAACTATTCCCGTGAGCGAAGCGATCCTTTTGTTCCGGGAACAATGATCGAGAAGTTCAATTTGCGGGAAGGTTTGATGATTACCGGAAAGGTCCAGCCGGCTCGACGGCAGCAAGGGCCCCGGCTCCGTGAAATCTCGGATGTCGATGGTGTGACCCCGGAGGCTTTTACGGAAGTCAAGACCTTCGATTCAAATACACCGATTAATCCCGAATATTGGTACCAGTTGGAAACCGGGAAAGAACCTCTAACCACACGGGTGATGGACTTGTTAACCCCTCTGGGAAAGGGGCAACGTTCTCTGATCGTTGCGCCACCCCGTAGTGGCAAGACAATTATGCTCCAACACATTAGTAACGGGATCTCAACCAATCACCCCGATAGCAAATTAATCATTCTTTTGATCGATGAACGCCCTGAAGAAGTTACCGACATGCGTCGAAATGTCGCTGGGGAGGTGATTGCCAGCAGTCTTGACGAAGATATTGAAAGTCACGTTCGTCTATCGCAGTTGGTGATCGAAAGGTGTAAACGTCTGGCGGAACTTGGACAAGACGTCTTCCTGTTGATGGATTCGATTACAAGGCTCGCTCGGGCATTCAATAAATGGGTTGGAAATACCGGTCGAACCATGTCAGGGGGCGTCGACATCAAGGCCATGGATATTCCCAAGAAATTATTTGCCAGTGCACGGGCTTTTGAAGAAGGTGGCTCACTGACCATTGTCGGGACCGCCTTGATCGATACGAACAGCCGAATGGATGACTTGATCTTCCAGGAATTCAAGGGAACTGGAAATATGGAACTGGTTCTTGATCGAAAGCTTGCTGACCGCAGGGTGTGGCCCGCAATTGACATTTCTCAGTCGGGAACCCGACGAGAAGAATTACTCCTTGAATCGGATTCTCTGCATGCTATCACAATGCTTCGCAGGACATTGTCATCGATGCATCACTTGGATGCGATGGAACAGTTGACGACGCAGTTAGGTCGCTTTGACACCAACGCGGAGTTTATCACGTTGATCAGCGGAAAAATGATGGCTGAGTAGGTCGTTTGGCGACAAAATTAGTCTGGCTCA
>JAZABE010000434.1:0-10161 GCA_036137535.1 Planctomycetota bacterium
ACTACTGGGAACCGATGGAGAAGGGGCAACCGATGGCTCGCATCCCAGTGATCTGGGAATGGTCCGCTACGCCGATGCCTACGAAAAAGTGTTAAGGCCACTGCTTTGAAGTTCGTCTGATTCAAAAGTCATTGACCGGACTGCATTTTCATGATCTGTTCGCCAAAAGCAACACCTTTCAAATAGTAGGTCTTGCCGGAGCCCAAGTAGTGATAGGGTCGATCATTGCCGACTTTGCGCCACTCAGCTTTCTGAGATTCGGTTCCTTTCCAGTAGTTCTTTTCGAACAGTTCATGAGCCCGGGTGTCATAGAATTCTGCCGTTTTGACAAAAGCCACGCTTCCAGCAAAAGATTTCCCTTTGACAACATTTGCTTGGGCAACCTGGAAATCGCCCCGGTTCGGAATCCCCCCGGTGCTAAGTTCGCCGATGACAAACGGCAGGTTGGGAGCTCCCAGATCGTTACGCACGTCCCGGATTAACTGGACAAGCCACTTTGTGTATTGCACGTATTGCTTTTCACGAAGTGTTCGGTTGATTTTATCATTGAATCCCTGGTGCCAGACAAATCCCGCCAAAACAGGCGTGTGCCCCTGAAGCTTGGGAAACTTCTGTTCAAAACCAGCCAGCTCCTGTTTGGCAAGCCGGATGGTTTCCCGATAATAATGTCCGTACTTGGCTTGGGCTTGGGCAACCGTGGTATTCGGTTTTTTCTTTTTTGCCTTTTCCCAGGACCGATTGATTTCCTCGGTCGTCGGTGGAGCACCGGGTGGCCGAAAATCAACTGCGACCGACTTTCCACCCCAGGCAATCTTGATCAATAGCACCGGATCTTTCGATAGATTTCCAACAGTGTGCCCAAAACCAAACTCTGGCCCGATCGAATTTTCGCCCTTGGTTCCATAGCCGACCGTCAACGGACCGTGTTTGGCACCTTTGGATTTAGTGGGATAGGAAATAAAGACATCGCTGCGAATCTTCCATTGCCGCCCGTCTTTGAGCCCAGCATAAGTCGGCTTGATGAGGGGGTCGTCTTTGTAGGTTTCCAGATGAAGCGGGTCCCCTTTGCCCTCCATGTTCGACTGGCCCACCAGAAGAAAGACCTTCACCTTTTTGTCTTTGGGTCCAACCTCATTGGCGAAACCAGCCTGTTCAAACACCTTGGTCGCTGGGATCAGTAGAACAAGGAGCGTCAAAAGGTTGGTTGATTTCATGGTTGAACCCCAGGCGAGTGAAACAAAACGGACCTCAGCCATCATACCTCAAAACCAACAAAACAGGCACGTCTCTTCCCTCCCAAGTTCAGTGGGTCGGTGGGTAGATCATTAATTCCGAACACTGGGGACCGATGCTAATTGGACGGCAAGCCGAATGGCAGCCACCATGCTGGAGTGGCTTGCCTTATCCTGCCAAGCCAAATCGCAAGCCGTGCCATGGTCCACCGAGGTCCTGATGATCGGGAGTCCAAGAGTCAGGTTCACCGCCTCATCGAAGGCAATTGCCTTGAGCGGAATGCTGCCTTGATCATGGTACATACAGACATAACCATCCGTAGTCGCCCGCCGGGATGCAATAAATGCTGTGTCCGCAGGAAGAGGCCCCAGAATGTCGACCCCTTTTTGCTTGGCTTTTTCAATCGCCGGAAGAATCGACTTCTCTTCCTCACCTTGCCCAAACAGGCCCCCTTCGCCGGCATGCGGATTGAGACCACAACAAACCAATCGAGGACGGCGTTTACGAATTCTAGAGAGCGCATCGTCCGTCAACAGAATCGTCTTAAGAACACGATCTTCTGTGAGCAGATCGGGAACTGCGTGCAAGCCAACATGGGTGGTTACAAACGAACAGGAAATCGGTTCACTCGTCAACATCATGCAAAAATCATCTGTGCCAAGGCGATTGGCAAGGATCTCAGTATGACCTGGATAGTCATGCCCGGCAGCATTGATGGCTCCTTTATGCAGGGGTCCGGTGACCATCGCATCCACTTTCTTTGCTTGGGCAAACGCAATAGCCGTATCAACGTAGTGAAAAGAAGCCGCACCGGTTTTTGAATTCACTTGCTGGGGAGTAAAATCTTCTAATTGAATCTGTTTCAAATCCACGACGACCGGCCGGCTCCGGTCACCCGTCTCTAAATCGCCCCCCTGTGAAATCACCGTTTCTGGAACCCCAAGATTCAGCTGACGGGCCACTTCCTGAATTACCACCAAGTCGCCAAGCAAGATCGGCTGGCACATTTTTTGAATGGACTGATCCGCTATGGCTTTCAGACTAATCTCCGGGCCCACACCGGCCGGATCACCGATCGTCACCGCTATTCTTGGAAGTCGCTTCTGCTCCACATTGGACACAGCCCGGTGCTCCTGGTTCATTTAAACGAGTGCTTGGAAGAAGGAAACAGCCCTTCCCGGACCTCTTGGCAATAATCCCGGGCCGCGTCGGTAATCGTTTTTTCTAGGTCAGCGTATTGTTTGACAAATCGGGGTACATAGTCGCTGGGCAGCCCAAGCAGATCATTGACCACCAGAACTTGGCCATCACAATACGGCCCCGCACCAATTCCGATTGTTGGAACCTGAAGTCTATCGGTGACTTTTTTTGCCAATTCATTCGGAATGCATTCCAGTACAACCCCGAACGCTCCTGCAGACTCTGCTGCCAACGCGTCTTCCAGCAGAACCTCTTCATCCCGCTGGACTTTGTATCCCCCCATCGCATGCACACTTTGAGGACGAAGTCCAACATGGGCCATAACCGGTATCCCGGCTGAAACGATCGCTTGAATAACCTCCGCCTGATCCGCCCCGCCTTCGAGCTTTACCGCCTGACAGCGGGTTTCCTTGAGCACCCGGCCAGCCATCTCGATCGTTTTATGAACCCCAAGGTGATTTGTGGGAAACGGAAGATCGACAATAGTCAGTGCTCGAGAAACGGCTCGCCCGACCATCTCCGCATGGTAAATCATCTCGTCCAGAGTCACTGGCAAAGTCGTCTCATGCCCCTGAACCACCATCGCCATGCTATCGCCGACCAGGATCGAATCAACGCCTGATTGATCTAACATCGCTGCCATGGTGTAGTCATAGGCAGTCAACATTGTAATTTTGTGCCCCAGGGATTTCATTTCGGTAAACCGGGGAACGGTAATGCGTGGGTTCTGATTTGACATTTTTGAATGATTTCTCCAGCAGTCTATTCTATCGACATCCACCCAATCAGAAAATCGGCAGCAACGCCACGACGACAACAGGGCGGGAATGTGCCAATGGTCAAGGGATTTGTTCGCTTTGGAAGTACTCACCTTGATCACGCTGATCAGGCTTCGCCGGCTGGACCCGGACGATTTTTGTCCTGAAGATTTAACAACTCCTAGTTTTTTTCGTCGAACGGCTCAAGAATTTTGTCAAGCAACTTGTGTCCGCTGAGACCTTCGGTATTTCCAATTGCTTCGTACATTCCCTGTATTTTCTTGAAATCTTGACTTTCAAGGATGTTTTTGATCTGTTGATTCTTGACCGCAATGATTGGATTGGACGTTTTCTCGCCGCTGGTATATTTTTCGATCAGGATTTGAGCATCTTGGGGACCCTCCGGAGCGCTGACAGAACGCCCCGTACCCAAAATATCACCGGTCGCATTGTTCAGGATGCCGATGTAGTTCATGTACATTAAGAAGATCAAGAACACCAGGATCGCCGTAATAAAAAGCCAAATCGCCATTCCACTGATTTGACTGATTCGTTTTAGTGCCAGCTCAGCCTGTTCTGTGTAATCCTCGGAAAGTCTTTCCAGACTCTCGGTCAGCTCCCCAGTCAGTTCACCCACTTCGACTGCCTGGAGGAAATCTTCCGGGAAAGCTCCGGTACGATCCAAGGCGGTATAAAAATCGCTTCCCTGGCTGACACTCTGGGCAACCTGGTCTTGGTGAACCCCGTAATAATGGTTTTGCGTACTGCGGATGCCCAGTCGGATGGCCCGGGTGGCATCCATACCTGTTTCAATGGCCATCCCAAATGACCAGGAAAACCGTGAGAGACACAGGATCTTAATCGTATTCCCAATCAGGGGAATCTGCAGGGCCAAACGCATCGGCAATTCGCCGAACCAGCCGCTGCTGATTCCTTTCACGATAATCCAGAGTGCGCCGCTCCCAATTACCAGTAATGTCCAGAACAGAAACAGATTCCCAATCGGTCCGAGTCCCATCATAAAAATATCCGGAGCCTCAAAGTTGTTCAGCATGGTCTCCAGAACCGACAAGGCAATAAAGAACAGGCTGATCACACCGATAGCCGCACCCAATTGGAAAAGTGGCCAAGTGATGCCGGACAGGAATGTCCGTCGCATCTGGATCAGGTTTCGGTAATGGTCCGCCAATCGTAATAAAACACGATCTAATCGACCCGTCTCCTCGCCCACCCGCACCATCTCACAAAACAGGGGAGGAAAGCAGGAGTGCTTTGAAACCGAACTCGCCAACGTCTCGCCAGCTGACACCTGCGCAAGAACGTCTGCAAAAGACTCGCGGATTTTACCGGTTAAATTCCTGGACTCACTTTCCAATGCCCGAGTAATCGAAATTCCCGCCTTTAAGGAAGTACCCAGTCGCAGGCTGATTTTTTCCAGTTGTTTCAGTCGCAACTTGGATTTAAACCCCGTGGTCAGGCTTGGCAACTGGTAGGTCGGAATCACATAGTCTTCACCTGAAAGCCCCTGGGGCGCCACTCCCGAGACGCTCAACTCGCCGTTGCTGGCCTTTCCTTTGTTTCTTGCCGCTTCATAGACAGTCGGCTGGGACGCGGAATTCGACTGCCCCCCCGCACTGAGCGTGGAATCCGCAACCGCTGCCCCTTGGACTACATGGAATTTTTCAGGGAAAATCCGGGGATAGTTTTTGAAAAGAATTTGTGCCGCCAAAACAAATGCATCTGCCGCATTTGTTTTTTTCTCAAATTTTGGCTCGCCGTATTTGGCAACATTCCTGATCTGGCTTCGAACCTCAAAAGCGGCGCGGAGGTTCTCGCGATGCGGCTTGTCAAACATTTTCCGATTGTCGTTGTACAGTTGAGTCAATCCCGAACGGTAATCACCCGAATATTCTCTCAGCCCGTACTCCAGTAACCTCGCAGCCTCAACAACCTGTTCGGACCGACTGGCAAGAGAATAAATCTCCGCCGGGGTTTTTGCGTGATTGGTCGGTTCATCTGCCATGGAAATACTTTGATCTAAACAACGTCAAGATTTATTCTGGGGTCCATTCCACACAATGGCAAACAAAACAGGGCAAAATTGCTTGATTCATCCGTTATTTGCCAGAAACCTAGAGCCTCAGTAACCCGTCGAGGGTGAGACACCAAATCGCCGGACCCACTGCGGTTCTGGGGCACTGAACTCTAACCGCACCTTGGATACGGGATGGTCAAAAGCAACTCGAGCGGCATGCAACTGCATGGGAGGATCATCCAGTGAAAGAGCTTGATTCACCCCAAGCTGCTTTTCACGCAGGTAGGCTGGATCTCCAATCACCGGAAAACCGAGATCCCACAAATGGAGTCGTATTTGGTGGGTCCGGCCCGTTTTGGGATAAACCCGAAGCAAGCTGTCTTCCCGGCCAACGGTTGGAATCCGTTGAAATTCGGTTCTTGCAAATTTTCCAGATGGATCCAGCAGGCGAGTTCCGCCCGCAGCAGGTTTCGCGCCGATCCGCTGGGTCGACTCAAAGGCCACCGGGGGTTTCCCGTAAACGCCCGCCCAGTACTCTTTTTCAACTCGGCCTTGACCAAACTGCTCCTGCAATGCTGTCGCCAGCTGTTTATTGCGGGCATAAACCACGATTCCACTTGTGTTGGCATCCAATCGATGAACCAGCCGCAAACGGTCGGGCTGATAAACTTCATGAAAAATACTCTGCAGTGAGTTCTTGTTGAATCTGCCGCAAGGGTGCATGGGAAGAGGTGCTGGTTTATTGATGACCACGAACTCAAAGTCCTCAAACAGGATTTCGATATTGGCAGCAACAACGGGTTCTGTCGTCTCGGGCAACAAGTGGTAATACTTTTGACCATGCAAAACTTGACGGTCCTCGGTAACCGGCTTTCCCTTATGAAGAATCTGTCCGGCCGCGATGCACTCAACCCACTGCGATTCACTCAAATGAGTATTGAGAGCTCTCAAAAAACCCAGCAAAGGCAACCCGTCCATTTCCTGGGAAACTGACATCGGCCGAACGTTTTCATAGGGAAAACTCCCTGGCAAAGGGTGCGTTGCGGAAACAATTTTTTTTTCTCGATCCGTTCTACTAAGAACCGTCGGACACTCTTCGTCAATTTCGCGGTAACAGTGAGGGCAGGAAACTCCAAAGCGGTAGGTGGCTTGCCGTTGATCTTCGTCATTTA
Organism: Planctomycetota bacterium; assembly: GCA_036137535.1. Lineage (GTDB taxonomy): Bacteria > Planctomycetota > Planctomycetia > Pirellulales > Pirellulaceae > JABAAE01. The sequence goes on from JAZABE010000434.1 coordinate 6,399, forward strand.
ATACCGCTTGGCACACATAACAGAGAGTGGTTGCCGTTTCAGCCAGTTCCGGGTCCAACGCTACACGTTTGTCAAAAACAAAACATTCTCCATGCCAGTGGTCACCTCCGCACTGTTCAAAATATTTCAGAATCCCTCCGTCCAGTTGCAGCACATCCTGGAAGCCGGCGGCTTCTAGGAACGGCCCTGCTTTTTCACAGCGGATGCCTCCGGTGCAAAACATCACCACGGGTTTCGATCGGTAATTTTCCGGCAAACTACGGACTGCCTCGGGAAATTCCCGGAAATTGTCGATCTTGAGGTGTTCAGCCTGGTCAAAAGTCCCCAGTTCAACTTCGTAGGCATTCCGTGTGTCAAGCAAGACAAGATCTCGCCCTTCGTCGAGCCACAACTTGAGCTCCGCGGCACTTAGTTTCTTGGAGGTTCGTTGTGCCGGCTGAACTTCCGGCAAACCAAAGGCAATTATTTCCTTTTTGATTTTAACCAGCATCCGGCTGAAGGGAGGGTACGTGTTGTAACTTTCTTTGCCTTCAAAGTCAGCAAATTCATCATACGTTTTAAGGTGGGCCAGAAACTGGTCAATAGATTCCCGCGACCCCGCAATAAAACAGTTGATTCCCTCCTCACTCAGCAAAATCGTCCCTTTGAGTTTCTGCCGGTCGCAGCAGGCCTTCAAATCATCACGCATCAACTCAAGATCGACCAGTGGCACAAACTTGTAGCCAGAGAGATTTACGGTTTTTGGAGTTGCCATCATCAGTAGTCGCTCGGGCCATGCGGCGGCTGAACCGGTTCGATCAACTTTTGCTCTCCATTGGTGACCCGGGGAGCGGACGGCAGGCAAATCAATGCGAGATACCCAATGGAGGCAACAATCACCAGCCCAACTCTCACGGTTGCATCACTCTCTGGTTTATTAATAAAGCAATAGAGGTAAAACAAGAGAACAACACCACTGGCAAACACTCCGACCGCCAAGCCCAAGGGCTCCTTTCGCAAACGAAACCAATAGCCAGACGAAATGCACCCCAGTCCCATCACCAAACAAAACCAAAGTGAATTCGGCTTGTATTGCCCGGCTTCAATTCCCCGGAGCAAGCCAGTCCAAATCACGAACAAACCGTAGATAAATGAGAGCAGCCACTTCATAATTGATTCTAGCCAAATTGAAAGACGTTTGTTATACGCAAATCCCTTCATTTTGTTGAGACACGAAACCGTCCAACTCAATCAAAAACCAATAAACAAAAGCAGCCCGCAGCGAGGACCGAACGATGAACCGACGCCACTTTACGCATTCTGCCTTAGCCTCAATTGGAGTGATGGCTTGGCCAACAATCACCCACTCGAGCCAGAAGACCTCGCTACGGCGGCCAGCGGACTCCAAATTCAAATTCAGCTTGGCAGCTTACAGTTATCGCAGCTTGTTGTCTGGGGATTCACCCAAACTATCTCTCAAAGATTTTCTGGATGACTGCGCAAAGTTTGGCCTCGATGGAGCCGAATTGACCTCGTATTATTTTCCCCGGGAACCAACCGACAAATTTATCTACGATTTGAAGTCGCATGCCTTCCGTCAAGGTTTAGATGTCTCGGGAACTGCCATTGGAAATGATTTTGGTCATACTGACCCGGCAAAACGGAAAACCGAAATCAGTCATACCAAACAATGGATTGAATTCGCGGAAAAGATGGGTGCACCTGTTATTCGGGTCTTCGCCGGTCATCAAAAACAAGGATCAACTGCAGAACAATCGCACAAGCTTATGGTCAGTGCACTCGAAGAATGTTGCGAATATGCGGGACAGCATGGCATCCATCTCGCGATCGAAAATCACGGGGGCCCTACGGCTACCGCCGCTGGACTTTTGAGGTTTGTTCGCGATGTGAAAAGTCGTTGGTTTGGCATCAACCTAGACACTGGAAATTTTCACACACCTGACATTTACGGTGACCTGGAAAAAGTGGCTCCCCACGCCATCAATGTCCAGGTCAAAGTCATCACCTCCGGCCCAGACCAAAAAAAAATCCCGACAGACTTTGATCGGCTGGCCCATATTTTAAATTCCAGCAAATACCGCGGCTATATCGTTCTGGAATACGAAGAAAAGGGGGATCCCAGAAGCGAGTCTGAACGATACCTTGAAAAAATCCGAGACGCGTTCACCTAAACCCGTTCTCCACCAGCCAATTCGCTGGAGACGCCCCAAGGAACCTGCACACCACAGAGAAAGGCCTTGCTTGCTGTATAATAATCCCCCAACGCCCACACCGGCCTTGGCGCTGGGTTGAGTGTTTTGATTAACCCTATCGAACTTCACCATTCCTCAACCGAGAAGCATTCCCGTTGCTTTCATGCTAATGACAAATCGGCTTTTTGCCTGTGCGTTTTTTTTCATGCCCGGAGTTTGTTGTGCAACACTCATGGGGTGCCCGCCGATTCCATCGGCTCCAGCCCCAGCGGTTCAGGCTTTCGACAATCCTGATGAGGAAGCCTCTTTGAAGCTGGCATTTCAGGCCCAAGTTCAACCACTTTTACAGAAGCTTTGTTACCGTTGCCACAATCAAGACAAACTAGAATCGGGAATACGTGTGGACCATCTCGACGGGAGCCTGAAAGATCAGCAACTTTTCCTGTGGGATGAAATCCACAAGCAGATCTCGCAGTCGGCCATGCCGCCGGAAGACGAAACGCAATTTTCTGAGAAAGAAAAAAAAACGCTCCTGGATTGGCTGGAACGGTCACAAGCTTACGCCCGATCACGTCCAAGCCCCAAGAATGGCTCCATCCGGCGGCTCACGGTCTCCCAGTACCGGAACGCGATCAAGGAACTCCTGGGAATTACTGACGACCTGACGGGGCGACTCCCGCCAGATGCGATTTCAAAAGATGGGTTTACCAACAATGAAAAAACCATGCTTTTATCTCCCTTACTCATTGAGGCCTACTTTGAAATCGCCCAGAAAGCTCTCGACGCCTGCATCGTTGACACCGACTCGAAACCGATCATTCAAAACTTCCGCATGGAATTTGGTCGGCAAATCAATAAGCAACCTTCTCCTGACCGATTGATCTTGGGGGCCAACAGCCATCTGCTGGCTAATGAAGATTTTATCGTCCAGGAACTCGAACCGAAAAAAAACTTTACCTATCAACCATTCAAAATGCGAACCAAGTTTCGCTTCATTGAAGGTTATCAGGGAAATTCAACAGTTCGGGGATGGAAGGATTTTGACAGCCTTTACCATGCGGTCTTTGCTTGCATGCGCGGCACCAAGGGCTATCCCAAGGGATCTGCCTACCAATTGGTCCCCCGGGGCTTGCTCCTGCGGCCCGCGATTCCCAGCGCTGAACTGTTTGGCATTGAGAGCACTTATGGCCCCAAAGCCAATTTCAAAATCTCAGTGCGGGAACTGCCCTCACAGGGAAATTTCCGGGTCAAAGTCCAAGCTGCTCGATACCTCGGTGGTCTTTTACTGGATCGTGGCGAAAAAACGATCGAAACAGGCGACGTGATCTCGTTCAATCATCGAGTCAAATCAACCACACACGTTACCCACCCCGGAATTTATCAAGTCAATCTCTACAATCAAACCACCGGATTATCCAATCTCAAAGCTGATCGTAGCCGTCTCAAAAAAGAGCTGGTTGGCTCCTGGTCATTTGAACAACGCTTTCAAAATCACGACCACAATCCATTACTGGAAGGAAAGCCTTTAGGTGGGGCCCATCTGGTGAATTCACCTTTTGGAAAAGCCGTCT